>NZ_CP050883.1:1818333-2127500 GCF_051059605.1 Prevotella sp. | reverse complement strand
CAGATGAGCGTTTAATAAATTTTGAAAAGCATGATGATAATTGGCTTGTATCAACATATTTCACATTTGGAAGATATCTTCTTATATGTTGTTCACAGCCTGGAGGTCAAGCTGCAAATTTACAAGGTATATGGAATGACAAGTTGGAACCTGCATGGGATTCTAAATATACAACCAATATCAATCTGGAAATGAACTATTGGCCGGCAGAACCAACAAACCTAACGGAATTAAATGAGCCTCTTTTCAGATTGATAAAAGAAGTCAGTAAGACGGGAACCGTTTCTGCACGTACAATGTATGATAAAGACGGATGGGTGTTGCATCACAATACGGATATCTGGCGCATAACAGGAGCCGTTGACCATGCTACAAGCGGAATGTGGATGACAGGTGGTGCATGGGTATGCTCACATTTGTGGCAGCATTATCTATACACCGGTGATAAAGCATTTCTCAAAGCAGCGTATCCAATTATGAAGGGAGCCGCAAAATTTCTGGATGAGATGTTAATAAAAGAACCAGAGCATGGATGGTTGGTCATATCTCCTGCTGTTTCTCCCGAGAACTCTCATCCTTCACCCGATGGCATGCTTCCTATAACATACGGAACAACAATGGATAATGAATTGATTTATGAATTATTCAATAATGTTGTTGCTGCTTCGAATGTGTTATCTGAAGATTCAGACCTTGCAAAGCACTATACTGAAAGATTGAAACTGTTGTCGCCAATGCAGATAGGACATTGGGGACAGTTGCAGGAATGGATTAAAGACTGGGATGATCCTAGTGATAATCATCGTCATGTAAGTCACCTATATGGACTATTTCCTGGAACACAGATATCACCATATCGTACGCCGGAATTGCTTGATGCCGCACGCACATCACTTATTCATCGTGGAGATCCAAGTACTGGTTGGAGCATGGGATGGAAAGTATGTTTGTGGGCACGATTGTTAGATGGAAATCATGCTTATAAGTTGATACATAATCAATTATCGCTGACTGATGACAGATTCCTAGCCTATGGAAATGTAAAGAAGAAAGGTGGAACATATAGAAATCTTTTTGATGCACATCCACCGTTCCAGATAGATGGTAATTTCGGATGTACTGCAGGAATCGCAGAAATGTTGATGCAGAGTCATGATGGATGCGTTACGTTACTTCCGGCATTACCAGATGCATGGAAAGAACAAGGAACTATAAAAGGATTAAAAACACGTGGTGGTTTTGAAATCATCACAATGTCATGGCGTAAAGGTAAGTTGACAAGTCTTGTCGTTAAATCTGAACTTGGAGGAAACCTCCGTCTAAGATTAAACGCCCCGATGAAATCATTGCACAAAGCCAAAGGAGATAATGTAAATCCTTTCTTTGCAAATTATCCTGCAGCACAGCTAATAAATAATTCAGATGCAAAGCAAAGTAAGATAAGTCTTCCAAAGACCTATCAATATGATATAAACACAGAAAAAGGACAAATAATTAGAATATTATGAAAAAGAAAATATTATCGATGTGTCTGTTATTAGGATTGGCAACGATAATGGGGCATGCCCAAAAACCGTGGGATAACGGAAGACTAGTAATTTCTTCCAATAACCGCTACCTACAGTTTGAAAACGGTAGACCATTCTTTTGGCTAGGTGATACCGGTTGGCTTGTTCCACAACATCTTGATAGAGCTGAAGTTGAATACTATTTCAATAAATGCCGCAGAGCAGGATATAATATGGTACAGATTCAGGTAATGGATGCTGTTCCGTCATATAACATATACGGACAGCAGTCGTTACCTTCTGGATGGGACTTTACAAAAGCCGATCCAGAAGGAGTGTATTCATATTGGGATCATTTAGATTATATAATTCGTAAAGCAGAACAAAACGGAATATACATCGGTATGGTAGCTATATGGGGCTCACAGGTACAGGCTGGAAACATCAATGCAGAACAAGCCAAAGCTTATGGAAAGTTTCTTGCCGAAAGATATAAGAATAGCCCAAACATAATCTGGATAATGGGAGGCGACATACAAGGCGATATACATCCTGAAGTATGGAACGCTCTTGCCACATCAATAAAAAGCATAGACAATAAGCATCTCATGACATATCATCCACGTGGAAGATACACTTCAGCCAAATGGTGGAGTAAAGCTTCGTGGATGGATTTCCATACATTCCAAAGTGGACACCGCAAATACGGTCAGCGTATGGGGAATAAAGATTATCCAATCCCTGACAGTACAGAGGAAGACAACTGGATGTATGTAGATTCAACATGGGCATACAAACCAATAAAGCCCGTTCTTGATGATGAACCTAGTTACGAGGACATACCAAAGGGACTTCATGACGCAAATGAGGCTCGTTGGCAGGATTATGATGTGCGTCGTTATGCATATTGGAGCGTATTTGCAGGAAGTTGCGGACACACATACGGACACAATGCTATTATGCAGATGCTCAAACCTGGTTATCCTACTGGTTACGGAAGTGACGGAACAGTAAAGGCATGGTATCAAGGACTTGAGGATCCTGGTTACAATCAGATGCAATATCTTATTGATCTGATGTTGTCATTTCCTTATTTTGATAGAATACCCGATCAGAGTATTATCGCTGGCAAGAATGGAGTAAAATATGACAGACTTATTGCTACACGAGGTAAAGATTATCTGATGGTATATAATTATAACAGCGATGTGATGAAGATAGACCTAAGAAAAATATCGGGTAAGAAAAAACTTCTATGGTGGTTTAATCCTTCAGACGGTGCAATATCTTTTATCGGAACTGCTGATAATAAAATCATAACAGTGTCGCCTCAGATAGAGAAGACCGATAAAATTAATGATAGGGTGCTTATAGCCATTGATGCAGATAAGAACTATCTATCACGTGAACAGACAAAAATATTAAATCAACATCTGGCTGACAAAAAGCGAAATCTGAACGAATAAATGAAAAGACTAATATACATATTCATAGTTATAATGTTGCCGTTGCAAATGGTTTCGGCAAACATTGGAGTATATGATACAAGGACCGAAAATCTGAAGAATCCAGAAGGCATTGATATCACTACTCCTAGATTCTCATGGAAAATATCTTCTGACGGTAGCAATGTCGTACAGACAGGTTATCAGATTATAGTGGCTTCATCACCAGAAAAACTAGATGAAGCCAAGGCTGATTTATGGAATTCAGGAAAAGTTGAATCAGCCGATCAACTATGGATAGAGTATAGAGGTAAGGGATTGAAAAGCAACGACGAAGCTTTTTGGAGAGTACGCGTGTTTACAAATAAAGGTAAAAGCGAATGGAGCCAAGTACAACATTTCGGTATGGCTCTGTTGGGTGAAAACAGATGGAAAGGTCAGTGGATAGGATTGGAAGAACTTCAGCCCGGTGAGCAACGTGGACTTCATACCAGACTTGCTGTAAGATACTTGCGAAAAGAATTCAAAAGCAAGAAGACTGTGCGCCGTGCAATGGCTTATGTTGCGGGATTAGGTCTTTATGATTTCTATGTAAATGGAAAACAGATAGGAGATAATCAGGTGTTGAAACCTGTACCATCAGATTATCGTAAAACGGTATATTACAATACTTTCGATATCACACGTTATATACAGTCAGACAATGCGATAGGTATATCTTTGGCAGCAGGCAGATATTTCCCTATGCGCCAGGAGAAGTATTATAAGTCTCCTGTGTTCGGATTGCCAAAATGTAGAATAAACATCCTGGTTGAATATCAGGATGGAACAACGGAAACATGGGCAACAGATCAGAGTTGGAAGTTGAGTTTCAATGGTCCAATACGTAATACGAATGAATATGACGGTGAGGAATATGATGCTCGTATGGAAATGTCTGGATGGAATACCGTTGGATTTGATGATTCTAAATGGATAAATGCTGTCAGAACATCTGTACCAGAAGGAGAATTGCGTGCGCAGATGACACCTTGCATGGTTGAGCAAAGATACGGAAATCCAATATCAATGACGAAAGTTAATGGTAAGTATATTCTCGACTTCGGACAGAATATGGCTGGTTGGATTGGATTCATACCACGTGGAGAAAAGGGTGATTCTATAAAGGTAAGATATGCAGAGAAGCTTAATTCAGATGGAAGTATTTATACCGCCAATCTGCGAAATGCCAATTCCACGGATATATATGTATGTAACGGTAAGGAACAAGGACATATATGGAAACCAACTTTTGTATATCATGGTTTCAGGTATGCTGAAATAAGCAATTTGGCAACAGCAAAGAAAGATGATTTTACTGCATTTACTGTTGGCGACGATATGCAGGCAACAGGTGAATTGACAACATCTGATACAATTCTTAATAAGGTCATTCATAATGCGTTTTGGGGAATAAAAAGTAATTATAAAGGTATGCCAGTAGACTGTCCACAAAGAAACGAGCGTCAACCGTGGTTGGGCGATCGCACAGTGGGATGTCTTGGCGAAAGTTACCTGTTTGATAATGAACGTCTATACACGAAGTGGATGCATGATCTAAGTGATGGAGTACGCTATGATGGAGCAATGTCTAATGTAACGCCATCATTCTGGAACTATTATGAAGACAATATGACTTGGCCTGCCGTTTTTCCATTTGCATGTGATATGCTGTATGAACAGTATGGTAATTCGCAACCGATAATTAATTCATATCCTTCGATAAGAAAATGGCTGATGTATATGCTGAATGAATATGAAACAGACGGAATAATAACAAAGGATAAATATGGCGACTGGTGTGTTCCACCAGAGAAATTACAGCTCATACATAGTGAAGATCCTTCGCGCAACACGGATGGACAACTCATATCAACAGCTTATGGCGTAAGGATTTTACAACTTATGGAGAAGTTTGCCAAGTTGCAGAATATGAACGAAGATGCCAAACTTTGGGAGAGCAAGCGCAAGGAAATGACAGATGCATTCAATCATAAGTTCCTTACAGTAAAGCGTGGCACATCTCTACGTCCTGGACATGTATTATATCCAGACAGCGTATTCTATGGTAATAACACTGCAACAGCAAATCTTCTTCCTTTGGCTTTCGGTATTGTTCCGGATAGCATAAAGGCGGAAGTCGTGAAAAATGTAGTTACGAATATAATATCTGTTGGTGATGGTCATGTCACATGTGGCGTTATCGGCATCAGTTGGCTTTTAAGATCACTTTCTGATAACGGTTTCTCAGATGTTGCATATCTTTTAGCAACCAACAAAACATATCCTTCATGGGGATATATGGCTGAAAACGGAGCAACGACAATTTGGGAGTTATGGAATGGTGACAAGGCTGATGCAAAGATGAATTCTGGAAACCACGTAATGTTGCTTGGTGACTTACTGACATGGTGTTATAAATATCTTGGAGGAATCAGTCAGTCAGAAAATAGCGTAGCATATAAACACATCATCTTGAAACCGTCTTTCGATATACAGGATTGCTTTAATGTAAATGCTTCATACGAAACACCATACGGAAAGGTTGTGAGTAAATGGGATAAGACATTACAGAAATTACATTGGAATGTAGAAATACCTGTAAATACAACTGCTACACTATATATGCCAAATGGCAAAACAGAGGACGTAGGATCGGGTAGATATTCTTTTAACATCGAAATACCAACTCGCAACATAGCAATCATAAAAGATGAATTCCTATATGATAATGCTACATTCCCAGAGGCTCATGCTTCTACAATAACAGAACTAAAAAATGGTGATTTGGTCGCATCATATTTCGGTGGAACAAAAGAACGTAATCCGGATGTATGTATCTGGGTCAGCAGAAAGCCAAAGGGTGCTGATAAATGGGAAGCCCCTATAATGGCTGGTGACGGAGTGTTTCAGTTGGGAACGGCTGATGCTGAATTAGCAGGAGTAGATGCAAAGACAACACCAGCTTCTGCGGGACCAATAAAGCATTGTAAGGTTGCCATGTCTGTAACATTGAAACGCAAAGCCTGTTGGAACCCTGTATTGTTTACAATGCCAGACGGAGAGATATGGCTCTTCTATAAAATAGGGGCTACAGTAGACGACTGGACTGGTTGGCTTGTGAAGTCACAAGATGGTGGAAAGACATGGACTGAAAGAGAACCTTTGCCTAAAGGATTTATCGGACCTGTGAAGAATAAACCTGAATTGATTAACGGTAGACTGATATGCGGTTCGAGCACAGAGAAAGACGGATGGCGCTTTCATGTTGAGATACTTGATATGAAAACGGGTAAATGGAAATATGTTGGAATTGTAGATGCTGAAAAGGTTGCGCGTACTGACGATGTCGTTACGGCAAGCAATATGACAAATCCAGTATATAAAGAAGGAAAAGGACCTGAATATATATATAGCATACAACCATCTATATTAAAACTAAAAGACGGTCGCCTGCAAGTTCTTATGCGCACTCATAACGCTAAGTTGGCTACATCTTTCAGTTCAGACAATGGAGATACATGGAGTAAAGTTACTTTGACGGATGTTCCGAATAATCAAAGTGGCACAGATGCCGTTACGCTTAAAGACGGTCGTCATGTTCTTATATACAATGATTTCGAAACAATACCTGGTACAAAGAAAGGACCACGCACTCCTTTAAGCATTGCAATATCCGACGACGGAACTCATTGGCGTCATGTGCTAACACTTGAGGACAGTCCTGTGAGTCAGTATTCATACCCTGCAATAATTCAGGGTAAGGACGGAAATCTGCATTGTGTATATACATGGAGAAGACAACTCATCGCTTATAAAAAAATAGACTTGAGCAAGCTCAAATAAATTTATGAAAAGATTAAATACTATACTCATCATACTTATGTTGTGTGCTTATTCACAGGCGCACTCTATTAAAATAGTAACCACTTCTAAAACAAATTCCAGAGTGGAATATGCTGCCGAGTATATCAAAAATAAGTTATCGGCATTGGGATATACTTTTCCTAATCATGGAAACGATTATAAAATATATCTCAGATTAGCAACTGATACTACAGGACTAAAGAAAGAAGGTTTTAGAATCACTTCTGCAAAGAAACGTATCTTTATTGATGGATATGATGGTTCAGGAGTGATATATGGATGTAATGAGCTTGCAGAGTATGCAGCACTGCATCATAATCTTAACATAGGCAATATTCAGCAAAATCCAGAAATGGTTTTGCGTGGTTCATGTGTAGGATTGCAAAAGACCGTATATCTACCCGGACATCAGGTATATGAATATCCATATACACCAGAAAACTTTCCATGGTTTTATGATAAGAAACAATGGATAGAATATCTAGATATGCTTGTAGACAACAAGATGAATTCATTGTATTTATGGAATGGTCATCCTTTTGCTTCATTAATGAAACTCAAAGACTATCCTTTTGCTTTAGAAGTAGATGAAGAGACCTTCAAAAAGAATGAAGAAATATACTCTTTCCTTACCCATGAAGCTGACAAAAGAGGAATATTTGTTATACAGATGTTTTATAATATCATCTTATCAAAGCCTTTTGCCGACCATTATGGATTGAAAACACAAGACAGGCATCGCCCTATAACTCCATTGATAAGTGACTATACACGTAAAAGTATAGCAGCCTTTATTGAGAAATATCCAAATGTGGGACTTCTTGTATGTCTTGGTGAGGCGATGGATACTTATGATGATGATGTACAATGGATGACAAAGACTATTATTCCAGGAGTGAAAGATGGATTAAAGGCTCTTGGACGTAATGACGAACCACCTATATTGTTGCGTGCCCACGATACAGATTGCAAAGCCGTAATGCAAGCTTCGCTTCCTTTATATAAGAACCTGTACACAATGCACAAATACAATGGTGAATCCCTCACTACATACGAACCACGAGGACCTTGGGCAAAGATACATACAGATTTAGCTGCTTTAGGAACAACGCATATTAGTAATGTTCATATACTCGCCAATCTTGAACCTTGGCGTTGGTCATCACCGTCTTTTGTTCAAAAGGCCGTTGTGGCTATGCATGATGTTCACCATGCAAACGCTTTGCATCTGTATCCTCAGGCTAGTTATTGGGATTGGCCATATACAGCCGACAAGTTGCCTGATGGACTTCGTGAAAGACAGTTGGATCGTGACTGGATGTGGTATAAGACTTGGGGACGTTATGCATGGAACTGCAGACGCAATGTAACTGAGGAAGGACATTATTGGGATGATGTGCTGTCATCATATTATTGCAGTGACAACAAGAGCGTTGCTGACAGTATACGTAAGGCGTATGATGAAAGTGGAGAGATTGCTCCAAAGTTGTTAAGACGTTTTGGAATAACAGAAGGAAACCGCCAGACATTACTTCTTGGTATGATGATGAGTCAGTTGGTTAATCCTTATAAATACACTATATACCCTGGATTCTATGAGAGTTGTGGACCTGAAGGTGAGAAACTTATAGAATATGTTGAGAAGGAATGGAAACATGAACCACATATAGGTGAACTTCCTCTTGACATAGTTGCCCAGACTGAAACTCATGGCGACAAGGCTGTAGCTGCGATTGATGCTGTAGCTGATAAGGTTACAGAACATAAAGATGAGTTTAATCGCTTGCGTAATGATATGCACTGTTATAAGGAATTTGCATGGTCGTTTGGTTTCAAGGTTAAAGCAGCGCAGCATGTGTTAAACTATAAATGGGGAAAAGACATCAACCAACTTGATACCGCAGTGGTATTGTTGGAAAAGAGTGTGATGCACTATAAAAAGCTTGTTGATTTGACTAAAGATACATATCTATATGCCAACTCAATGCAGACTGCACAACGTCGTATTCCGATAGGGGGTGACAATGGAAAGATGAAGCATTGGCAGGAGCTGTTACCACAGTATCAACTGGAATTGGATAATCTGAAAAAGAATATAGCAATGCTCAAAGATATTTCAAAAGGTAAATATCATACTGTTGCCATGGCAGTAAAACCTTTACATCCAGCTAACGTCACTTTACCGCACGATGTTAAAACCGTGAAGATAGCAAAGGGAGTGCGCCTGTTCTCAGATATGGACAGTGTCGTTACTGATTTCGCTGTTGAGCTAAAAGGTATGAACGCTTATGTGCTGAACAGTAAACAGCAGCGTGATAGTGCCACAAAGATAGA
The DNA here is from genome assembly GCF_051059605.1 of Prevotella sp. Lineage (GTDB taxonomy): Bacteria > Bacteroidota > Bacteroidia > Bacteroidales > Bacteroidaceae > Prevotella. The sequence continues at coordinate 2,118,307 of NZ_CP050883.1, read as the reverse complement.
ATTTAAGTGTGATGCTCCTGTACATCTTCTTGTAGGTTATTTCCGTGACGACCAGATGAAGTATGCAAGTGCTCCAAAACTGGAGATCGACGCTACAGCTAATGACTATGGACAGGCTGAGCCAATGATAACCTCCGCAATATTGATAGACGGTATGCCACAGGTGAATCTTCATAAATATGATTTCAATGCAGGAAGCCATACTTTATTGTTACCAAAAGGTATTCTTTTGGTTCTTGGATATACATCAGAAAATATACAGCAACGTGATGCCGGACTGTCTGGAACAGATAAGGCTATAGATTGGTTGTTTTATTAAAAAGATGAAGAGTTATGAGATATAGATTGTTTTTTGTCTTATTATTTTTTACTGTCAAGATCTTTGCCAATGACGGTTTTACTCCTGTTCAGATGCAGCGTCTGTATGAACAGGTGAAGACGCCATATAAATACGGAATGGCAGTAGCTCCAAAAGACAACTATCATAAAATAGACTGTCCTACCGTTTTTCGTAATAACGGGAAATGGTATATGACTTATGTTGTTTACAATGGTAAGGATGGACTTGACGGCCGTGGATATGAAACATGGTTGGCTGAATCAGATGATTTGCTTCATTGGAAAACTTCAGGTCGATTGCTGTCATATAAAAATAAGGGATGGGATATGAATCAACGTGGAGGATTTCCTTCTCTTATAGACTGGACTTGGAACGGCTCTTACCAAATGAAGACATATCACGGGCGACATTGGATGACCTATATTGGAGGACATGGCACTGGATATGAAGCTGTGAAAGAACCTTTGAATATAGGATTGGCATGGACAAAGAATGATATATCTGTAGCTCATGAATGGAACTCTGCAGACAAACCGCTTATGAGTATTCATGACAATGATGCACAATGGTGGGAGAAATTGGTACAATATAAAAGTACTGTATATGAAGATAAGTCACGAACACTTGGAAAGCGTTTTGTGATGTTTTATAATGCTGGTGGAATTAATCCTGCCAACAATCTCAAAGCTGAGCGCATAGGTATTGCCTTGTCTGATAATATGAAGAAATGGCAACGCTATGCAGGTAATCCTGTCTATTATCATGAGTCGCCAGGCATAATAACAGGTGATGCACAGATCGTAAAGATAGATAGTCTTTATGTGATGTTTTACTTCTCGGCTTATAACCCTACACGAAAATATAATGCTTTCAATACGTTTGCTGTAAGTCGCAATCTTGTTGATTGGCAGGATTGGAACGGTGAAGATCTTATATATCCATCAAAGCCTTATGATGAAATGTTTGCACATAAAAGCTATGTCGTAAAGCATGATGGGGTGGTATATCATTTTTATTGTGCCGTAAACAAAGCTGGACAACGTGGTATTGCTGTTGCAACAAGTGTACCGATGGGACGCTCTGACGTTAATTTTCCAGAAGCAGAAAACAATTCACGTAGAAAGATAATAAGTCTTGATAAGTCATGGTATGTAAAGTTTACTCATACGAATGCCGATTCTATCACTTCGCTCATTCCTGAAACAAAAGTTTGTCTTCCAAATAATCTTGATGATTATTACGGTTATAGACAATTGAAACATGGAAACCTTCATGGAAGTGCAGTTTATCATAGAAATATAGAGGTTGATAAAAGCGACGGGAAACGTTATTTTATAGAATTGCAAGGTGTAGGAACTTATGCCACTTTAGTTGTAAATGGTTATCGCTATCCAAAAGAACTTGTTGGACGAACTGTATTTACAGAAGATATTACCCAACATCTGCATGATGGTAATAATGAATTACGCATAGAGGTAGATCATCCCGAATATATAAAAGATAGTCCATGGGTATGTGGAGGCTGTTCTTCTGAATGGGGATTCTCTGAAGGTAGTCAACCTTTTGGTATATTCCGTCCTGTTTCTTTGATTGAAACAGACGACGTGCGTATAGAACCGTTTGGAGTCCACGTATGGAATAATGCCAATTGTGATTCAGTCTTTATTGATACAGAAATAAAGAATTACGGAAATAAGAAGGTGGACATCGAACTCGTAAACAAAATGAATATGGCAAGCGGAAAAACATATTTCCGATTGTCAGAAAATACAGTTCTTGCTCCAGGAGAAACGAAGGTTATACGTCAGTATGCAAAGATTTCAAACCCTGAATTATGGAGTTTGGATAGTCCTTATCTTTATAATCTTGCGTCAATGATAAAGCGTGACGGCAATACAGTTGATGAAGTTTCAACACCTTATGGCATAAGATCTATCAGTTGGCCCGTTCATAGAAAAGATAATGCACATAAAGGACAATTCCTATTGAACGGCAAACCTGTGTTTATAAATGGAACCTGTGATTATGAACATTTGTTTGGGCAAAGTCATGCATTCTCAAATGAACAGATTGCATCACGTGTAAAGATGATGAGACAGGCAGGATTCAATGCCTTCCGTGAGGCTCACCAACCGCATAATCTTTATTATCAGGAATTAATGGACCGTGATGGAATGTTATTCTGGAGTCAGTTCTCTGCTCATATATGGTATGATACAGATGCTTTCAGAAGTAATTTTAAGAAGATGCTCATACGTTATATCAAGGAACGTCGTAATTCTCCAAGTATCATATTGTGGGGATTGCAAAATGAAAGTGCTCTTCCTAAGGATTTTGCTGAAGAGTGTTCTGCCATCATTCGTGAAATGGATCCCACATGTCGTGATCAACGTGCTATAACAACATGTAATGGTGGAGAGGGAACTGATTGGAATGTAATACAAAACTGGAGTGGAACTTATGGTGGAAGTGCTGATAATTATGGCAATGAACTAAAGCAACCATTACAGTTACTTAATGGAGAATATGGAGCTTGGCGCACGCTTGGACTTCATGGAGATGAACGCTATTCCGAGGAATCGTTTACAAAACTGTTGGCAAAGAAAGCAACTTTGGCAGAAAGTGTGAAGGATAGTGTGTGTGGTCATTTTCAATGGATATTCGTTTCGCACGAAAATCCAGGACGTGTACAACCAGATGAATCTGTAAGACGTATTGATAAGGTTGGACCTTTTAATTATAAAGGTTTGCTTTCTCCGTGGGAACAACCAACTGAGGCTTTCTATTGGTATAGAAATCATTATGCTAAGGCTGAAGTTGATACTGTTACCCCAACAGCTGCTGATAGGAATGTTGATATATTAAAACCTGCTGATGGTTATTCATATATGTATCGTGTAAACTGTGGCGGTGATGCTTATGTTGATTCCTATGGTAATGCTTGGAGTCAGGATAACTCTAAATATTCAGAATCATGGTCATCACAGTTTGGCTTGAATCCTTTTATGGCAAGTCAGGGACATATAACATCAAAAATACATGGAACCAATGATGCTGATTTATTCAGTTATTTCAGATGGGGACGTCATAAGTTGAAGTATCATTTTAAAGTTGATGATGACAGCATCTATCGAATAGAACTCTATTTCGCAGAACCTTGGCTTGGCGCTAGATATGGGGCAGCAATAGATTGTGAGGGTGAAAGAATATTTGATGTGGCAGTAAACGATTCTGTTGTTGTTGATGATGTTGATTTATGGGCTGAGGCTGGTTATGCCGGAGCATATAAACGCGTTGTATATGCCAAGGCTTTAAATCATCAGTTGACGATAAGCTTTCCTGAAGTTAAAGCTGGACAAGCTGTGATTTCAGCAATAGCTGTAGCACGTAACGGAGGTATAGCTAAGAGCTTTGATTACAGTTCGGCATTGCCTTCCAACTATTGGCGTAGTCTGGATAGTGATACTATTGCTAAGTATCCAAAAGCGTTGTTGCCAAAAGATACAGAGACATTCCCTACCGTAAAATATAACAGTGTGGGAAAAGGGGAGTGGATTATAACTCCGGGGGTAGCAAGGGAATATGCTCTTAGATTTCGTTATCGCAATATGACAGCTAAGTCTATTATAGCACGATTGACAATAGTTGATAATAAAGGCATTGTTGTTCATTCTGGTGATATCACATTCCCAACAACTCCCGCAAAGTTCAGAATACTTTCTACAACTACGGGAACTCAGATTAATGCAGGAAAGTATCGTATAATTATATCAAACGTCAAAGGTGTTGATTTTGAAACTCTAGAAATACAATGAAACATATAATATTCTCACTTCTGTTTTTAATAAGTCTCCCAATTTCTGCAAATGATTGGGAGAATAATCACGTGTTGCAGATAAATAGCGAACCTGCTCGTGCAGCGTTTATGCCTTTTACATTGCATAAAGGTGATAGTGAAATATCTCTCAATGGTAAGTGGAAATTCAGATGGACTAAAACTCCTGATGAACGTATTCTAAATTTCTATTCACCTCAGTATGATTGTACTGATTGGAAAGATATTGATGTCCCTGCAAACTGGGAAGTAAACGGATATGGAACACCGATATATATATCTGCAGGATATCCTTTTAAGATAGATCCTCCTTATGTGATGAAAGAACCAAAGCATAATTGGACAACTTTCAGTGAGCGTAATCCTACAGGACAATATCGCCGTACTTTCATTATTCCTGATAATGGACAGGCTGCACGTCGCTATTATATTCGTTTTGATGGTGTACAGTCAGCTTTCTATCTTTGGATAAATGGGCGTAAGGTTGGATATTCTCAGGGATCTATGGAACCTTCTGAATTTGATATCACCAATTATGTTCAGAAAGGAGTTAATGACATTGCGGTTGAGGTGTATAAGTATAGTGATGCAAGCTATTTGGAAGATCAGGATTTCTGGCGCTTTGGTGGTATTCAGCGCAGTGTAACTGTATTTTCAACTCCTGATGTGCAGTTGCGCGACTATGCAGTGAGGACTGTTGCTGTAGATTCTTCTTTCAGTAAATTTGAATTGGAGATCAATCCAAAACTACGTGTATTTGAAAATAAGACAGGTGCCGGATACAAGGTAAAGGCTATACTCTCTGATGAAAAAGGTAGTAATGTTGTTCAGTTAACCGCAGATGCATCAGACATTCTGGATATAGACCATAAGGCTGCAAATATGAATGAATGGTTTCCGCAGCGTGGCAGAAGCAAGTTTGCTCGTATGTTGGCTGTTGTGAATAATCCACATCTTTGGACATCAGAGACTCCTTATCTTTATCATCTCAGACTTCAGCTTGTTGATTCTTTGGGTAATGTTATTCAGCAAACCGAACAAAAGTTAGGCTTCAGAGATTATAAGATAAAGGATGGAATGCTTTTGGTAAATGGTAAACAAGTCAGATTACGTGGTGTAAACAGGCACGAACATGATCCAAAACTTGCACGTGTAATGACAGAGCAACGCATGCAGCAGGATATAAAACTCATGAAAGCAGCAAACATAAATGCTGTTAGAACTAGTCACTATCCAAATGTATCACGTTGGTACGAATTGTGTGACAGTGCAGGTATTTATGTCATGGATGAGGCTGATTGCGAAACCCATGGACTTCGTGGTACTCTTACTTCTTCTGCCGATTGGACGGAGGCTTTCCTTGATCGTGCGGTTAGAATGGGGGAGAGAGACAAAAACTATACATGTATTGTTTTTTGGAGTCTGGGAAATGAGAGTGGGTTTGGTATCAACCATGCTACGATGGCTGGTTGGCTTCATGAATTTGATCCTACACGATTTGTTCATTACGAAGGTGCCCAGGGATATGATGGCAATCCAGATCCTGCATGTGTAGATATCGTGAGTCGTTTTTATCCTCGTGTGATGCAGGAATATCTTAATCCTGGTATTCCTGTAGGTGCCGATAAGGAGAGAGCAGAGAATGCAAGATGGGAAAGACTTCTTGAAATAGCTGAAAGAACAAATGATAACCGACCTGTACTTACCAGCGAATATGCCCATTGTATGGGTAATGCGTTAGGTAATTTCAGTGAATATTGGGATGAGATATATAGTAACAGACGAATGCTGGGTGGTTTCGTCTGGGATTGGGTTGACCAAGGTATATATTCAAAAGATAAAGGTGTTCTATATGGTGGTGACTTTGGAGATACACCTAATCTGAAGGCTTTTTGTCTGAATGGCGTTGTGTTTGCTGATCGTTCTACATCATCCAAATATCAGGAACTTAAATATGTCTATTCTCCTGTACGCTTTAGCAAACATGGTGACTCTATATTCGTAGTAAACAGATGTTCGCATCTTTCTCTTTCAGCATTTAAGGCTTCATATAGAATTATGGAGAATGGGCATGAAAGCAGACATGGCTCACTCTATTTACCCGATGTGTTGCCTGGAGACAGCGCAGTGATAGGGCAGGCTTCAAAATATAGTTGTCATTCAGATGACGATTGTAGATTGAATATAGACGTATTTGATAGTAATGGAAACAATGTTATAACATATCAGACAGCATTGCATGATAATCTTGTGAGTGCGGCTGGTAAGATACAACGAGAACGTAATCTTGTGCGTAAGTCAATGAAGGACTGTGGCTTTAATGTAATGCCGAATTTCTATCGTGCTCCGACAGACAATGATACAGGCTTTGGAAATTGGTTAGCAAAAGATTGGAAAAATAACAGACTTGATTCATCTACAGTCTGCAAAATAAATGATGAGATAACTGAATATCGTTATCCTAAGGGTAAAATCGTGGTTACGCAATCTGCCGATAGTCTGCGTTTCGACTGTAAAGGTGATTTGCCGGAATTGCCTTGTCTCGGTATTGTCATAAAGCTACCATGTGATTTTGAACAGTTATCATGGTATGGTCGTGGACCTTGGGACAATTATCCCGATCGCAAACACTCTTCTGTTGTTGGTTTGTGGAAAAGTGATGTTACAAATCAGTATACTCACTATCCACGCCCTCAGGACAATGGTAATCATGAGGATTGTTCAATGGTGCAATTAAAAAGTTCTGATGGTCGTATCTTTAGAATAGAAGCTGATGATGCTCCTTTTAGTTTCTCGGCTTTGCATTATTCTGATATTGATATTGCCACGGCAGCACATGACTATCAACTGAAACCTACGAAATATACTTATCTCAAGATAAACTGTGCTGTGTTGGGATTGGGTAATGGCAGTTGTGGACCGGGAGTATTGAAGAAATATTCTATAGATAGAACGAAAAGTCATACACTTAAATTTCGTATGTACATGAGATAATTAACAGACTGTAATATGCTGATATAACAGACTGCTTTATGTTAATATATGTTTTGAAATTGAAAATTTAACTACAGTTAGTTTTTACTTGTTGGGAATTAGCTTATCTTTGCGCCATAATTTTGATATTTATATGGATAATAGTAAAAGCAGTTTGAGTAGTCGCTTCACAATGATGGGACTACTTGTAACTCTCGGTATTGTATTCGGTGATATAGGAACGTCCCCACTTTATGTAATGAAGACCATTATAAGGGCGAATCCTGCTTACGATGCCAATTTCATTATAGGTGCTGTTTCTTGCATTATTTGGACATTGACACTCCAGACGACAATAAAATATGTCGTTGTTGCGCTTCGTGCCGACAACCATGGAGAGGGAGGCATCTTGGCTCTTTATGCTCTTTTGCATAAATACCGTTGGAAAAGTCTTTATGTTGTAGCCATTATCGGTGCAGCTACGCTTGTTGCCGATGGTATTATTACGCCAGCTATTACCGTTACATCTGCCATTGAAGGGTTGGAGGTTATCAATCCATCAACGCCAGTGTTGCCGATATGTATTGGTATCATCTCTATTTTATTCTTGATACAGCGATTTGGCACAAGTGTTATCGGTCGTTCTTTCGGTCCGATAATGTTTTTCTGGTTCTTGATGTTGGGTATCATCGGTTCGATGAATATTCATTATGACTTAGCAATATTCAAAGCTTTTAATCCATATTATGCTATTCATGTTTTAGTGGCATATCCAGAGACTAGTCTTATTCTTGGTGCAGTGTTCCTATGTACTACTGGAGCTGAGGCTCTTTATTCAGACCTTGGACATTGTGGTCGCAAGAATATCCGCATTAGCTGGATATATGTTAAGGCGATGCTCATACTCAATTATCTTGGTCAAGGTGCTTGGGCTATAAGTATGATAGGTCATAACATGGAAGGAATAAATCCTTTTTATGCGATCATACCAAATGATTTTCTTGTCTTTGCAATTGTAATGGCTACTTTGGCGGCTGTTATAGCTAGTCAGGCTCTTATAAGTGGCTGTTATACCATCTTCAGTGAAGCTATAAATCTTAACTTCTGGCCACGTCTGAAGATTAAGCACCCTACAAATGTTAAGGGACAGATATACATTCCGTTAGTAAACAATTTCCTTTTCTGTTTCTGTGTATTCACGTTGCTGTTGTTCCAGACTTCAGATAATATGGAGGCTGCTTATGGATTGTCTATAACGATAACTATGTTGATGACAACAATCCTTCTTGGTGTGTATCTGTGGCATGGAACTATGACAAGGATATTTGCTATACCATTTTTGGTGGTATTCATGATAATAGAGAGTTGCTTCCTTTTGGCAAATGTAGCCAAATTCATGCGTGGAGGTTGGTTTACGATTCTCATAGCTAGTTTCTTCTTCGTTATTATGATGGTCTGGTACAAGGCTTATAAGACTCGTCAGCGTAATCTGAAACTTGTTAAGATAAAGGATTACTTACCTATAATAAAGGATTTGAAAGCGGATACGACCATTGCTAAATATGCTTCTAACCTAGTGTTTATTAACTGGGCACAAAAGGAAGATGAAGTAGAGGACAAACTAATATATTCCATTTTGCGGAAGCAACCCAAGCGTGCCGACCATTATTGGTTGATACATCTTGACATGGTTGACGAACCTCAGACGTTGGAATATACTGTAGATACATTGCTTGAGGATACTGTTTTTAATATCCGCATTAAGATTGGTTTCCGTGTTCAACCGTTCGTTAGTCAGTTCCTACGTCAGATAATAAATGACATGACCAAGCGTCAGGAGGTAAGTATTGCTAGTGGATATCCGTCATTGCGTAAGCATGGCATACTTGGTGACTTCTGTTTTGTTGTCATTCATCGTATTTTCTATCCAGCAAGTAGTGTCAGTGCGTTTGAGCAGTTTGTTATGAACCTATATGCCCTCGCTCGTCACATGGCTATTCCTGAGCAGCATTGGTTGGGCTTGGATACCAGTAATGTTGTTGTTGAGAATGTTCCGCTTATAATAAACCGCAACTGTCAACAAAAAATAGTAAGGATTGAAGAATAAAGTTTCAATCCTTACTATTTTAGAATATTGTATAAACGCCTAATAAAATGGCGAAATATTATAATGTACTCTAAACTTTTCAGTCTTCATATATGTTATCTTAATCAGTTGTGTTGCCTAAAACATATTTCTTTATCCATAGGCTGAAAAACTGATCATACACAGAATATGCTCCATCATTCTCAGTGATGAAGTCTTTTTCTAATAATCCTTTAACCGCAGAATTTACTGAACTTGGTGATGGCAGGTGATGTTTCTTTGCAAAAATTCCGCCTGTAACATTTCTGGCTTTGCCTTCTGCGGCTATAGCAAGGAATGTGTTACGCTGCTTTTCTGCCATTTGTCGCAATATGGTTTCGTAGGTGTCTGATGACATATCTAAGATATAGTTTATTGCGTCATCAAGCATACCTTTTGAGCATGTACCGTTTTGAGGAGTTTTAAGAAACAGTACATTCATTACACGTTGTATGTAGGATGTGACGCCTTCAAATCTATTAAATAGTTCTTTTATTATTTCTACTTCTAGATGTTTGTTGCGTTCCTCAAATTTCTCAGATGCGAATTCGCTGTATTTCTCAACAGTTAGTGTTTTTAAGTTCATTAGTGTAACGCTCTGATAAAAAGGTCGTGATGGTGATACAAATATCTCTCCCATTAGGTGGCGGTGTGAGCCTGAAAATATGAAATGTGCATTTGTACATCTTTGTATATATGTGCGCAAAAGCGCTTCGATTCTATTATCGCCATAGTATGTTATCTGCTGGAACTCGTCTATTGCCACAAGGCAAGGCTTATCCGCTTGCTGTAGATAAGTGAATATCTCGTCTAAAGTAACTTCTGGATTTGTTATAGCTCCAACCCCAACACTCCATACGGGAAGACCATTGATATCAAATGAAATTTCAGAGCGCAAAGATGCTAATGTCTGGATTAATTTTTCCCAGACTTTCTTACCCTTTGAACGTAGTCCGTCTATAATGCTTTTACCAAATACATTAACTAGGTCTGAAACAGAAGATGTTGAATAGATGTCGATGATAAAAGTATAGTAGTCCTGTTTTATCTCAGGTTGGTTAAAACAATGATTTATAAGTTCAGTCTTACCAATACGTCGAGGAGACATAAGGGCAAGATTGTTCTCATTGACTAACAGGTCTATAATTTTTCTTGTTTCATCTTTACGATCACAGAAATATTCAGGACCAGCATATCCATTTGTTATAAAAGGGTTGTTCAACATCATAGTTTATTGTTTGATTCCGCAAATATAGTACTTTTATTGTAATTATCAAAAAATGATTATCAAAAAGTGATAAAATACAAATGTGGTGTCTTTTAGTTATGTAGTTACGATATCAATTGTGACTCACTTTGATGAGGCTATGATAGTAAAAAAATGCATAGTAAAAGAAACAAAACTTCTTTTTCTGTGTAATTTTTAACTATATATGGCTTTGTAAACGGTTATACTCGCATCCACAGGTAATGATTAACACTTAGTGTTGAGCATTATCTATAGCTTAGATTTCTCGGTGACGATTTCAATTTTGTAGGTTTTAAGGGTTCCCCCCTATGTTTTTTTGTTTTTTAGCTACGGTAGCTACGGCACCTTTCGCATAGCCCATTAACAGAGGAATTGACGATACGTAGCTAGGTCAATTTAGCTACGATAAGCTACGTTCTAGCTACGTTCTCTATTTCTCTTTATATAATGTACGCGCTAGCGCGCACGCACATAGGGTTTTGAAAAATATAAGCGTCGAAATGTCAACTTAATGAATATCAGTATTTTATCTACGAATTTGACTAAATAAAGCGATGGAGATCAGACGGTCAAATATTGAGTTTCCCATGCGTTTCTATATAGAAACGCAACTCTTTCCACATAGAAACGCAAACGTTTTTACGATGTTTTACCTCCTATTCCTTCGTAAAACGCACTGCGTTTTACGAAGAAAAGCACTGCAAAACATCGAAAAACGCACCAAATTCCTTCGCAAAGTGCAATGTGATATAAGGGAAATTGTCACCCATTTTTTATCGACGAATAGTCATCACGTTATTCTACTCGAAAATATTTCTAACAAGTTGATGCTCAACGGATAGACACTTCGACATTTTTTTTACTGAAAAATTCACAGTGTGGACGCATGCGTGCGTGTATTACGATGTGTAACATTTCTAGTAATTAAAACTTTGGCTAACAGGCTAACCTAAATCTCATTGCATGGATAAAAATTTTGCAGTATCTTTGCAGAGAATTCTGTGGAATTCAGCAGAACCTTAAAACAAGCTTGATGATTCTGTTTTCGTTTGCATAGTTCTTGCTCACATCCTCAGTTCCTTAGATGCCACCAGCGATTCTTTGACAAATTTACTTGTAGAATGCATTTTATCCTTAAAACAATACAAGTTAACGTAGCTAGAACGTAGCTAGCCGTAGCTAAATCCTGCAAGCTACGTATCGTCAATTCCTCTGTTTATGGGCTATGTGAGAGATGCCGTAGCTCCGTAGCTAAAAATATAAAAATGATAGGAGAGCGAGCACTGCGTTTGATGAGACAAATTAATTTGATATGATATTATTTTTTCTTCTCCTTCAAACACGTCAAAATATGCGTTATAGTTATTATTATCATATATGCTGACAAAAGAAATATTATATAGTGAATCATCTAAATTACAGTGAATCAACGTTAGTGACCATTTCTCTGAGGTTACGAAAATGTTTCTGTTAGGGCTTTTTGATGGTATATGTAGCTCTTTAATGTGTTAATTATCTAAAATTAAAAGGAAATAGGATGTCTTATATTTTGAAGTTATCATTATATTCATTTATTTTGTATGATAATAAAATACACAAAGAACACTGTAAATTAACAACTAATGACGCTAAAAAAGAAACTTTTTTATTCATACGTTTTTATTAAAACAACAGAGGGTAAAAGTATATCTTTATTCCCTGCAAACCCAGAGGCATTTTTGCATATGGTTGAAACACATCATATATTATACAACGATAAAACTAGTTCTTTCCAACAATATCCTTTAGAAGTATTAGAATAATAGTATTATTTAAAAAATAAACAACACGCACTATGGAATTAAATAAAAAAGAAGTCCTACCTATCATTTTAATAATAGCATCATTGATTATAGCTATATATAATCAAAGTGTAGGCAACAATATAATACTCCATTGGGATTTTGTAGGCAATATAACATCAGAGGGGCCTTCTGAAATTCTTTTTATATTGCCTATAGTTATGTGTCTCGTTTATTATGTCTTATTATATAATGAAGAGCATCCTGAACAAATAAATAGAATTAAAAAAATACCGAACAATATAAAGTCTAATAATACTTGGAGAAAGTATTGGTATATACTAAGAACACTAACAATGCTATTGTTATTATATATTACGATATGTTCTGCAAAGCTTTTAATTTTAAGTAATATATTTGTCTGTTCCCTACTTCTGATCCTAATATATCTTTTATTTGCAGCATTACACATATTGCATAAAAAAACAAACATTTAAATAGCTAAAATAAGTAGAATCGTAAAATTATTAGACTTGCGATTGGTGCTCTGGCATAGTTCAATTATGCTACAGTCGTGTGATGACGATGTTCGCTGTCTTTCTGCAGACATACTGAATCAGCCAATTAGTGGTGATATAGAGATAGCAAGTACATTATACCGTTTTGATTGTATATGTAGCTCTTTGATATGTTAATTATCTAAAATTAAAAGGAAATAGAATGTCATATATTTTGAATTTGTCATTATATTCGTTTATTTTGTATGATAATAAAATACACGAAGAACATTGTAAATTAACAACTAATGAACCTAAAAAAGAAATCGGGTATGATATTAGAAAGGGCTGGCGTTGTCAGTTCACATTTTTACAAGCACCTTTTAAATGGCGGTTGTTGGGTTATTAGTGTCATTGGCAACTCACTAATCCAGAAACATCTCTATCCAATTTTAATCTAATCAATATGTCTAAATTCAAATCTCTACATACTCGTGTTTTTCTTACGTTTTTATTGGTTGTTATTGGTAATTTACAAGCTATGAGCATTAACTATGACCATACAATACAAGGACATGTGGTGGACAATATCAGCGGAGATGGGCTCACCCCAAAAATTATACTGATGACTGCGGATAGCGTAGTGATAGACACGACTACAGCACAACTTGAAGATAACCCCTATACAGGTGGTAAAATAGGAAGCTATATTTTTTATAAGATTAACCAGAAGGGACGATACATCATTAAGGCTGTGATGGAGAATTATAGCGATGCCTATACTGATTGCGAGCTACGAAGTAATCGTCAGTCTGCAATCTTTGCCAAACCCATTCGCATGATGAAGGCTTTTCACGAACTTCCTGAAGTCCTTGTTAAAGCTACTAAGCTGAAAATGGTGATGCAGGGTGACACGATAGTCTACAATGCCAATGCTTTCAACTTAGCCAATGGCAGTATGCTCGATGCATTAATCGCTAAATTGCCCGGTGCCAAACTTAATAAAGATGGACAAATCTATGTTAATGGAAAATACATAGAGAGTCTTCTTGTTAATGGTCATGAGTTTTTTGCTGGCAATCCAAAACTCGCTTTAGAGAATCTTCCTGCCTACACCGTTAATAAGATAAAGGTGTTTAATAAAGCAGGTGCCGCCTCAGTGATGATGGGGCGTAGCATGGGTGATCAAAGTTATGTGATGGATGTAAGATTAAAACGTGAATATGCCACTGGATACATGAGTAATATAGAAACCGGAATGGGTACTAAAGATCGTTATCAAGTGCGGGGCTTTGGTATGAAATTCTCTAATAAAGAGAGAATCGGAGCTTTTGTCAACATCAATAACCTCAACGACAACCAGCGCGCCGAACTTAATGGTGAATGGAAACCACAGGATATGCCCGACGGACTATTGGCTACTAAGACAGCAGGACTCTCCTATCTCAACTTCCTCAATGGCATGGATACATGGCTAAGCAGTGACATAACCTATACGCATACTTCATCTGACAATGTAACAAAGCAAACTGCGCAGACCTTCCTACCTGGTGGCGACGCCTACAAGAATAGCTATGCCAAGGACTTGGAAAGCAGAGATCTGTGGAAAAATAATACAGTATTCAACCTGTGGCATGATGGTGTCTTCACGCATAACTCCCTCAACCTCTCCTATCAGCACACCAATGGCAGAGGAAATATGAACACGGAAACACTTGACTCAACTTCTGTCGTCAACCGTTTGCTTGCAGAAAACAGTATTGAATCGAGCGAATTCAACTTCAGAGCAGAATCCGAAAGCGGACTACGGGTCTTTGTTACCGACATGTGGCGTCTAGGTCTGTCTGCAGAATACAACCGTAACACTCAAAAAATATTTGCCATGCAAGATATACAATATCTACAAGGCACTCCATCCAGAGACTATCGCAATCCATATACCAATGCTCCCAATCAGCATCTTAAGCTCTCAGGCAATACAAACTACACCTTTATGCTCCGTGAAAAGTCTATCATGCCCGAATATACTTATACCTATTCTTACAACAAGGCTTCTAATCTGTTTTATCGATTAGACAAACTGGCTGGCAGAGATAGTAGTAGATTTGATATGCTGCCATCAGCAGTGAATGCGCTAGCCGGTTCCCTTGACGGTCAAAACAGTTACCGTTACCACGAATACCGCAACCAACATGAGTTCAGCCTCTTTTATCAAGATCTTAACTGTAAGCTCCTCAAAGCGGTTGTACAGCTAAAAATGCCGATACGCATTGTCAATGCTAACCTCTATTATGAACGTATGGGGCGTCACGACGTGATGCGCAAGAGTGTGTTTTTCGAACCTTCACTCTATATTCACCATCAGAGCAGCAAAACTGAATGGAGACTAACAGCAGAATTGCAGTCTGACCTTCCCGACCTTACAGCCATGACCGACTATCGCGACGACAGCGAACCGCTTTATATCAAAGAAGGCAACTCCGATTTAAAGGATATCCACCGATATAGTCTAGAGGCCAATACCACATTCCACGGATCACACCAACGGGCGTTTAGCCTATGGACTACTTGGCATAAAACCGACAATAGTACAGCCTACCAACTTACGTACGAGAAATCTACAGGTATATCTACACTTCGCCCTATGAGTGTAAACGGTAATTGGGATGCCAAAGGAGGTATGGGCTTCACGCGCACTTTAGATAATGCCCAGAAGTTTACCACCGATAATCAGCTATGGATTAATTACTACCACAATGTAGATCTTGCTACAGTGAGCGGACTCACGACAAGTCAACGCAGCATTGTAAACAACTGGAAGATGGGCGGCGAAAGCAAGTTGATTTTTCATGCCAACGACAACTATGAGTTCACACTTCATGGTGGTGGCAACTACTATCTTATCAATAGTCAACGTGAGGGATTCAGCAATATCCATGCAGGCGACTATAACGTAGGACTAAATACCACGTTAACTTTACCGTGGAACTTCCAGATTTCTACCGATATGACCATGTTTGCACGCAGAGGATATCAGCAAGCCGAAATGAATACTACAGACTGGGTATGGAATGCCCAGCTCACCCGTAGTTTCGTCAAAGGTAAACTACTGGCTAAGCTACAAGGTTTTGATTTGCTGCATGAGCTTTCAAGCACGCAATATGCCATGAATGCACAAGGCCGAACAGAGATTTGGCACAATAGCATTCCTCGTTATGTAATGCTTTCACTTGCTTGGCGATTTAACATTAATCCACAAAAGAAATAATGTTTTTACTGCTTTTATAATTTACTAATCATATAAGAATAATAAAAATAAAAGATGAAGTTTAAAATTAGTACAGCATATCTAATTCGTCAAACTCATTTAAAATAGTATTATAGGGACAAATGAAGAGAAGCCATCATTCTGCTACAGAACGATGGCTTTATTGTTGTCTATGCATTAAAACAAAGAGAGTTGGATGTCTACAGTTCTTTGTAGATTGATGCATGGATTCTTTGATTCAGACTTTGCGGTAAAATATAATTTTGAATGATTAATGCCCGTGCTTAAATATTTTGATTCTTGAAAAATCGGCTTTGGAAAATTGCTTTACACTTAGCATCAGGAAGATCATGCAAATAACCATAATTATGACAAAGCTCATCCACGGCATGATAGTGAAACTGCCCACTTGAAACGCTATACCATTTTTTACCTGTTCTGCTACCGATAAATGATCCATCTTCAATGTAACTTCTCGAAACAGAGCCGTGGTGTATGTCAAGGGATTTAGTAGGACGATGGGAAGCATAAATTTGGGTAATGCAAATGTCGGAATGTAGGCTCCGGACAAGAACGTGAGGGGGAATGATATGATGGTGACCAGTAGCTGAAAATTGCTCGATTCACGTGTAATTGTTGCCAGATATAATCCCAAAGCACTGAATGTGAGTCCGGCTAAAATCATAATGAGAATCATATCGAGTCCGTGAACCGCATCGAGATCTAGTCCCATAAACAGACCGATGATTACGATAATAAGTCCCTGAATAACAGAGATAACGGTAGACGATAACATATGCCCAATGGCTATCTGCCACCGCGAGATGGGCGCTACCAGAATTTCTTTCATGAAACCGCTTGAAATATCATCGAGGATGTTCATGGAATTATTCAAAGCAATTTGGAAAACAGTCATGATGATGATACCTGCAATCAAATAATTCATAGGGTTGGCAATGCCTACAGCAGTGCTCTTCATTACAAATGAAAAGACAAAAAGCATGATAACAGACATGAACAGATTCATAAACAGGCGCATTCTATCGCGCACAAGTTTCAATAAGTTTCTATTTAAGATGGCTAAAATGGCTCTCATGATTCTCTAATCTCCTTTCCTGTGATGTTTAAAAATACGTCGTTGAGTGATCCTTTCTTAACTTCGAGGTCTTTGATATATTGTTTGTTGGCAGACAGGATTTTTAGGAAATCATCGTAATCATTGATGTTGACCATAACAAAATCGCCATCCTTTTTATATTTCATGTGATGCTGATCAAGAAAACCGACAATCATTTCGGGTTGATCTGATTCCAACCTCATAACCGTTGAAGTGTATTGTTTTTTCAGATTGAACGGTGTGTCGAACGCAATGATTTTTCCTTTATCAATAATCGCGATTTTATTGCATATCTCAGCTTCTTCCATATAGTGTGTGGTAAGAAATATGGTAATTTTCTTTTCTTTTTGTAGTTTGTAAATATATTCCCACACGTTGGAGCGTGTTTGCGGATCGAGACCGGTAGTTGGTTCGTCCAAAAACAATACTTTGGGGAAATGCACCAAACCGCGGGCAATCTCGGCACGGCGTTTCATGCCTCCTGAAAGATTCTTGACCGGCGAATTGCGTCTTTGTTCAAGGTCGACCAGGTCGAGTACAAAGTCGATACGTGATTTTACTTCTTTCTTCGGTACATTATAAAAATCACAATGCAGTTTCAGATTCTCTTCTATGGTAAGCTTTTCATCAAGCGTTGGCTCCTGAAAGACAATACCTATGTTGTTTCTTACCTGAGCCATCTGCGTGCTTACGTCTAACCCATTTATTTTCATATCGCCCGATGTCTTTTCCTGAATGGTGCATAGCGTGTTGATAGTGGTACTCTTACCCGCTCCATTGGGACCAAGGAATCCGAAAATGCTCCCTTCTTCCACTTCGAATGAGATATTGTCTACCGCTACGAAATCACCGAATTTCTTTGTAAAGTTTTTAACTTCGATACTATTCATCTTTATTGTTTTAATTCTATTATTCTATTTTTTGCTTTTATGTGGAGATCAAATCGTTGTAGATCGTTTGCAAACGCTTTCGCAGATAAACGATTGCGTAATGTTTGCGCGAAAGCAATGTATTGACCGGTACGCCGATGGTCTTTGAAATTTCTTTCACAGGAACGCCGTCCAGCTCAGTAAGCTCAAAAATCTCACGTTGTTCGGTAGGTAATTCTGCCAATGCGTTTTCAAGTTCCGTCCATACCAGTGAACGCAGATATTTCGTTTCAGGAGAGTCTTCGTCTTCCACTTCGTGAAACAGTAGCCCCGATATTTCTTCCAGCACATTTTGATCTTCGTCTTCCTGAAAAACCGGCATCCTGACTTCCTTCTTTTTCGTTTCGGCATTGATGATCATATTTTGCGTGACACGATACAGCCATGCAGAGGTGTTTTCAATCGGGTTCATGGCATTATCCATTTTTTTTGCCAATTGATAAAACACATCCTGCAAAATATCATCCGCATCATCACGACTTGATACTCGCCCTCTAATAAACGATTTTAATCTCGGGGTGTATTTTACAATCCACTCTTTTAGATTCTTTTGATTCGAGTTATTGCTCACTGTTGTTTTCGCTATGAGAATGTCCTTGCCCAAAAGGATAACCGTGGAAACCGTGGTGTCTATTTTTAATAAATTCTTCACGTTCTTTCTCGTTCATCCTAGCCCATTTATCATATAAGGGATGATGGCGATATCTTGCCATCTCTTTTCTTGCCATCCAACCGCCAGGAAATGATCCAAACAAAAGTCGCGAAAGAACCAACAGACCGAATGCCTGCCAAAGACTAATGCATGAAAGTCCGAAAATAGTTGGCATCAACCAATTCCAAAGCAACATGACAATAGCAGAAAATACGGTTGCGAAGCCCAAAAAGCCTAAAAAATGCCAAAGTGAATGTTTAAAATAAGATTTCATAATGTTTATATATTAATGTTTATTATCAAATTGAATTTTTTCTTGCGTTGAAGATAACTGTATCTTATCAATCAGTCTGATGGCTCCAAAGTTACAACTTTTTATGCAATGTTGGCATGCCGTACATTGATTTGGATTTTTCACAATTACATGCATGTCCTTTCCTTCCTCAGGTTCCATTTTAAGTACACCGTTTGGACAGTGTGTTATACAGCTGTTACATCGAGCACACTTCTTATCGTCGATAGATATTATTCTATTGTTTTTTTCCTTTTTCTTAAATGAGTTCGTTACCAGATAAATAACGAATATAGCACCTACTGCAAAATAAAGTTGTATCATTTGCCCTATCATTTTTAATATTATAAATAGCTTTCTATAGATTAAGACAGATGAGAGCGATAAATATTTTAATGAATTGCGAATTTATATCATTTTTGCAATAGATTTATCATTTCCTTAGATTCTTTTTTGCGGATCAGTAGCTTATCTCACTTATATTATGAGCATTCTACTTGTAAAACAACGTTAGCTCGATGTTATAATTGATTATTAGGCAATTTTTTTTCAGCTTTTATAATTTATTAATCATATAATTGCATTACTTTTTCGCTCTTTGTTATAGACAAAAACGGGAGTTTTGAGTCTTATAATAAATAGGTAATGATATGAAAAGGTTTGCAACTTATATAGTGTTTTTCTTTGTAACGTTGGCAACATTGGCTCAAAGCGATGTTGATACACAACGAATGTATCTGTCGGGACATGGTTGTGACGATATGGTGAAGTGGGATTTCTTATGTACCAATGGACGTAATTCTGGCAAATGGACAAAGATTGGAGTTCCGTCTTGTTGGGAGTTGCAAGGCTTTGGCACTTATCAATACGGTATGCGATTCTATGGAGTTGCAAATCCTGAAGGCATCGCAAACGAAAAAGGACTTTATAAATATGAATTTAACCTTCCGAAGTCATGGGAAGGAAAACAGATTGAGCTTGTGTTTGAAGCTGTGATGACAGATGCAAAAGTAACCATTAACGGGCGAAAAGCCGGTAGCGGATTGCATCAGGGTGGATTCTATCGCTTTATATTTGATGTCAGCGATCGCATTTTCTTAGATAAACATAAGAATACTCTAGAGGTAGAGGTGAGTAAGGAAAGTGCTAACTCACAAGTAAATATGGCAGAAAGACGTGCTGATTATTGGAACTTTGGCGGAATTTTCCGTCCAGTCTTTGTCGTTGCCAAACCATCTTATAATATTGCTAGAGTAGCTATTGATGCCGATATGAACGGAGTGTTCAAGGCTGATTGTTTTCTTAACCATGCTCTTAATGGAGCAAAAGTTAAGGTGAAGATAAATTCAATCGGTGAAAGTGTGGCAGAAGTAAGGGGAGATGTAGCGCATTTTGATTTCAAGACATCCAATCCAAAACTATGGACTGCCGAAACGCCAAACATTTATACAGCAGAGTTTTCTCTGATGGATTCAAATAATCATGTCATTCATCGTGAGAAGCAGAAGTTTGGTTTCCGTACGATTCAGTATCGCCAATCTGATGGTGTTTACATCAATGGAAATAAAGTAATATTCAAGGGCGTAAACCGTCATTCATTCCGTCCTGAAAGTGGACGAACGTTGAGTAAGGCGAAGAATATAGAAGACGTGAAACTTATCAAGAGCATGAACATGAATGCTGTGAGATTGAGCCATTATCCTGCTGATCCGGAATTTCTTGATGCATGTGATTCTCTTGGACTATATGTCGAAAGCGAACTTAGTGGATGGCATTATGCTCATGAGACTATCATAGGTCAGCAGCTAGTGAAGGAAATGGTGACGCGCGATGAAAATCATCCAAGTATCATATTCTGGAGCAATGGAAATGAAGGTGGTTTTAATTATGAACTAGAACCAGAATTCTCACGTTGGGATATTCAGAAACGCGTTGTGATATATCCGTGGGCTAACAGAAACGGATTTGAGACAAAGCATTATCGCTCTTATGGTGAAACAGAGGAATACATGCGCCAGAAGGAGATATTCATGCCTACAGAGTTTCTTCATGGATTATATGATGGTGGACACGGTGCCGGACTTGCCGACTATTGGAAGATGATGATGGCAAACCCAAGATGTGCAGGTGGATTCTTATGGGATTTAGCCGATGAGGGAGTGGTGCGTACAGACAAAAATAATATGGTTGACTGCATGGGAAACTTCGGCGCTGACGGAATCGTAGGACCACACTTCGAAAAGGAAGGTTCTTATTATACCGTTAAACAGGTGTGGAGTCCTGTAGCTGTGTCTTTGTCTGGAACCAGATTGCAGGTTGTGAATAGTTATAACTTCACAAATCTTCGTGATTGCCACTTCTCTTATAAATATTTAGAAATGCCTATGTTGGGTTCTTCTGATGTGAAAACAAACTCAGCAGGTAGTCTTGTGTCTCCAAATGCAAATCCTGGTGATACAGCTTATATAATATTACCCGACGGTTGGAAAAAAGCCGATGTGATAGAGGTGAAAGCCGTTGATAATCATGGAAACGAACTATTTACATGGGACTTTAAACAGAACGTGAATAACGCCGCTCGTGTGAATGTAAACACTTGCAAGGTTGACTCGACGAAAGATAATTTGATTATAAATTCTGAAGGTCGTACCTATACATTCTCACGACTTGACGGACTCTTAAAAGGGGTAGCTGTTGGTGATAGAAAAATATCATTTGCAAATGGTCCTCGCTTTGTTGCCGCAAGACGCAGCGATCGCAGTTTCGACCAGTTTTATAACCATGATGATAAGGAAGCCGAAAAGAAAAAGACTCAATATACTCTTTATAACGACCAAGGAACTTTGCAGAGTATTGAAATGAGAGGTAATGTACTTACAGTGAAATATGCTCATGGCTCGCTTAATGAAGTGAAATGGCGTTTCATTTCTGGTGGAAGCGTAGAGATGAATGCAAATTACAGTTTTGGTGGAGTTGTTGACTTGATGGGACTCATGTTTGATTATCCAGAACAAAACGTGAAGAGTAAGCAATGGGTTGGTGACGGACCTTATCGCGTATGGCAGAACAGAATGCAAGGACCTCAATATAATTTATGGCAGAATAAATATAATGACCCTATACCAGGCGAGAGTTTTGAGTATCCTGAGTTCAAGGGATATTTCTCAAATGTAACATGGATGCAGATTAACACAACCGAAGGACGAATAGGAATAATCAACGATAGTAACAGTTTTGTAGGCGTTTATCAGCCACGTGATGGCAGGGATGAACTGTTATATACTTTGCCGCAGACAGGAATATCATTACTTCGAGTGATTCCGGCAGTGAGAAATAAGGTAAACTGTACAGACCTTAATGGTCCTTCTGCACAACCAGTGTGGAGCAGTGGCAGTATGTCAACAACAGCAACATTCAAATTCGAATGAAAAGATTAGTATATACCATATTGATTTCCTTTCTTGTAGCAGTTTCTGTCTATGGCGATTCTCGTCCTTGGACATTCTGGTACTGGATGTATGGTGCAGTGTCTAAAGCAGGAATACATGAGGATTTAAAGGGAATGAAAGACATCGGACTTGGCGGTTGCTATCTGATGCCTATACGTGGAGTGGCAGACAAACCTGAGTTTAATGGGGATGCTACACAGTTATCACCTAAATTCTGGCAGATGGTGGATTATTCTTTTTCACAAGCCGATTCACTTGGTCTTGATATGGGTATTCATATTTGTGATGGTTTTGCTCTTGCCGGTGCTCCGTGCATATCTCCAGCCGAGAGTATGCAGAAAGTTGTGTGGAGTGATACAATCATATCTGTTAATTCATCATCATCTGATCATATAAAATTAGTTCGCCCAGAGGCATACATGGACTATTATAAAGATATAGCCGCATTTGCATTGCCCGTGAAATACGATACAACAAAAGTGAAACCTGTTGTTGTGTCTCATTCTGATAATTTGGTTGTAAATCCGAATGGTAGTTTTAATGCTTCCAAATCTTGTTGGATAGAATATAATCTGGGTAGAAAAGTGACTTTGCGCAGTATTGATATTATACCTTCGGGAAACAATATTCAATGTCAGCGTGTAAAGGTTATGGTGTCTGATGATGGAAATGAGTTTAAGTTGGCTTCACAACTTCAACCTGCTAGACAAGGTTGGCAAAGTACTGGATATGGTTTTACTTATGCGATAAGTCCTGTTTCTGGAAAATTTGTAAGACTGGAATGGAGTCCAGACGGAACAGAACCAGGAAGCGAAGATTTGGATGCAGCAAAATGGAAACCAAACTTTAAATTAAAGTCGGTGAATTTCGGTTTGTCTCCAGTTATTTCGCAATGGCGTGGCAAAGCTGGATTCACATGGTTGGTGGCTCCTGAAACAACGAAAGATGAAGTGCCTGATGAGGATTGCATAAAAAAGTCAGATATAATAAGATTAAAATTGAATAATGGACGTGTAGTTGGAAAACTTCCAAATGGAACATGGCGCATATTGCGCATGGGACATACTTCTACTGGGCAGATGAATGCCACAGCAGGAGGCGGAAAGGGTTTGGAAGTAGACAAGTTTTCATCATCTGCAGTAAATAAACTATTAGATAATTGGTATTCACTTTTCCTTTCACGCAGTCATTCTTCAGTAGTGAAATATCTTCATGTAGACAGTTGGGAATGTGGAACTCAAAACTGGGGATATCAATTTGCGAGGGAATTCAAGTCACGCCGAGGTTATAATCTTATTGATTGGCTTCCGGTAATGGCAGGAATACCTTTGGAGAGTGCCGCTCAAAGCGAAAGAGTATTGCGTGATATAAGAAGCACGCAGAATGATCTTGTTAATGAAATCTTTTTCAAAACAATAGAAAAATACGCACATCAACACGGACGCAAGATAAGTCATGAGAGCATCGCTCCTACATTTGTTGCCGATGGTCTTGAACATTATAAATATTCAGATGTTCCTATGGGCGAGTTCTGGCTAAATTCCCCAACTCATGATAAACCTAGTGATATGCTTGATGCAATAAGCGGTGCTCACATATATGGAAAACCGATAGTTCAAGCTGAAGGATTTACAGAGGTTAGAGGCGTATGGAATGAAACGCCAGCGATGATAAAACCGCTTCTTGATCATAACTTTGCGTTAGGCATGAATAAATTGTTCTTTCATGTAAATACCCATAATCCTTGGACTGACAGAAAACCTGGTATGACACTTGATGGAATAGGACTTTTCTTCCAGCGTGATAATACTTGGTATCATGAGTCTGGTGCATTGGTAGATTATATCAATAGGTGCCAGAAAATGTTGCAGAGCGGTACGCCAGTTGTGGATATTGCTGTGTTTACAGGTGAGGAAATGCCATCGCGCTCTTTCACTCCCGACCGTCTTGTTGATATTCTTCCAGGATTGTTTGGCTATGAGCGTGTAGAATCAGAACGTAGACGATTGGAGAATAAAAACCAACCTATTGAGGAAAGTCCTGTCGGAGTGGTGCATGCTTCGGGAATAATGAATTTAAATGACTGGATAAATCCGTTACGTGGATATCATTATGATTCAATGAACAGTGATGCTCTTTTGAATGCTAAAATCGTTGACGGGCGTATCGTAATGCCTGGTGACATAAGTTATGGTATATTGGTTATGCCGGGAAAGACAAAGATGACACCTTCGTTTTCAGGGTATTCAAAAGTTATCGCTGATAGAATAAAGGAACTTCGTAAGAGTGGAGTTACAGTGATAGACGTTCCTTACACAGATGACACATTTAAATCAGCTGGTATTCCAAGGGATATCGTGTTGCCTAATGGTATCGCCTTTAATCATGTGAAAGCAAAAAGCGGTGATGATATCTACTTTCTGAGTAATCAGTTTGCTCGTATTATGACATTCAATGCCATTATGCGACAAACTGATATAAAGGGATGTATGTTGTATGATGCACAGAAAGATATTTATTTCAGTCCTTCATCATGTAGCATGGATAACGGTTTTGCAAATGTAGAAATTACATTGCCATCTCATGGTTCTGTATTCGTCATATTTCCTCATCATGTTCAGTCGACAACATTATCCAAGTTGCCAGTATATGATAAAGTCGTGAATGTAAACGGTGATTGGCAGTTGACTTTTGATGCGACGGGAATTAATGTAAAAACAAATATTCCTAACGATTGGAGTATTTCTGATAATGCCAAAATACGATATTATAGTGGTTCTGCAGAATATTCAACTCATTTGCGATGTGATATACTAAAAGGACAGAATGCAACGTTATCTTTAGGAAAAGTATGTGATATTGCGCATGTATTCGTAAATGATGTAGATTGTGGTGTGGCATGGACGTCACCTTATGAGGTGGATGTTACTAAAGCTCTGAGAAAAGGCGATAATGTTATCAAGATAATAGTTACTAACACATGGGCTAACGCCTTGCGTGGAAATGATATCGGAAATCCTCCGTTTTCAGGCATCTGGACTAATGCGCCGTATAGAATGAAAGATGATAAACTACTGAATGCAGGACTTATTGGACCTGTGGAATTAAAATACTAAAATATATATGAAATACAACAGACTACTTGTTGGCGTGGCAATGACATTGTCTGCCATGGTTATGAAAGCAGAAATCAAATTGCCGCACATGTTTGGCGACAATATGGTCATGCAACGCAATTCTGATTGTAATATATGGGGAACTGCCGATGCATTAAAAACAGTAAAGATTACTACGTCATGGAATGGTAAGACTTACAAGGTGAAAGTAGGAGATGACGGGAAATGGAAATTGAAGATCAGTACTCCTGATGCCGGTGGTCCTTATGATATAAGTCTTTCTGATGGTAAGGCACTTACATTGCATAATATCCTAATCGGAGAGGTTTGGATATGTAGTGGACAGAGTAATATGGAAATGCCGATGAAGGGATTTAAGGCACAACCTGTTGATGGGGCATTACATGAACTAATTACTGGAGCTGACAAAGACTTGCGCTTGTTCACGGTCAGTCGCAATGCCCGTTTGCAGGCTGTAGATACATTGCAGGGAAAATGGAATGCTGCAGATGCTGAGACAATACGCCAGTTCAGTGCAACGGCATATTATTTCGGTTCAATGTTGCGTAAGAGTTTACGTATTCCTGTAGGACTTATTGTAACCTCATGGGGTGGCAGCGCTTGTGAGGCATGGATGTCTTCTGATTGGTTAAAGGCATTTCCTGATGTGAAGTTGCCAACAAATGAAAAGGATGTTGATAAGTTGGCACAACGTTGTCCTACAGCTTTATATAATGGAATGTTGCGTCCGCTGATAGGTTTCACGATGCGTGGTGTGATATGGTATCAGGGAGAGGACAATGTAAATCGTGCATCTTCTTATTCTGCTCTTATGCAGAAGATGGTAAGTGGATGGAGAAATGAATGGAAAGAAGGATCTTTTCCTTTCTACTACTGCCAGATAGCTCCATACGATTATTCTTTAATCAACTGGAATTACAACAGTGCATATCTGCGTGAGCAGCAGTCTATGGTAGAAAACAATGTTGATAATTGTCGCATGGCTGTATTAATGGATGCAGGTTTGCAATATGGTATTCATCCACGTAAGAAGCGTGAGGCGGGCGAACGTCTTGCCATGCTTGCTTTGAAGAATACATATAATGTGAACGGACTTCCTGAATTTGCTGCTTATAGCGGAGTGAAGTTTGATGGCGACACCGCTGTTGTTTCGTTTAGTCGCAGTCGTGAATGGGTATATTTCAATAATTCTACGTCAAGTGACTTGTTTGAAGTTGCCGGAGCCGACAAAGTTTTTCATCCCGCAAAGGCTTGGATTTCACGCAATCAGGTATATGTAAAGAGTGACGAAGTAAAGCATCCCGTTGCAGTGAGATATGCATTTCATGATTGGGCTGTAGGCGACTTGTTTCATGATGGTTTGCCGGTAAGTTCTTTCCGTACGGATAATTGGTAAGAAAATGTTTAGTATGAAGAAAATAATATTATTGTTTGTCGCAATATTGTCATTCACTACTTGTTTGGCAAAGAACGACACGTCTGTTGATGGACTTTTCCCTATTGTTTCACAGGGACGTCAAGTGTGGAATTTTAATCCTGAATGGCGCTTTTGTCTTGGTGATGTAGCCAATGCCGAATCAGTAAACTTTAATGATAGCGGTTGGGAAGTTGTTTCAACTCCGCACTGTGTGAAACTCGAACCAGCTGAGGCTAGTGGATGTCGCAACTATCAAGGAAAGGCATGGTATAGAAAGCATTTTGTAGTACCAGCCAATCGCAGTGAAATATATTTTGAGGCGATAATGGGTAAGCAAGATGTATATATCAATGGAAAATTAGCTACTACACATTTTGGTGGTTATCTTCCAATAATAGTAGATCTTGATAAATTCGGACTTCACAAGGGTGATAGTTGTGTTGTTGCTGTGATGGCTGATAATTCAGATGATAAGAATTATCCTCCAGGTAAACCACAGTATGCCTTGGATTTTGCTTATCATGGTGGAATATACCGTGATGTATGGCTAATTGCTAAAAACGATGTGTTTATTACAAGTCCGCTTGCAGAAGATAGGCGTGATGCTGGTATATTTGTTCATTATGCTAATATATCAACACATTCAGCTGATGTAATAATCGATGTTAATGTGAGGAACGTTTCAAACAAGGTACGTCATTTAAATATTGAGAACACGCTTGTTGATTCTTGTGGTAAGGTAATTAAACGAGTACATGAAGGAATCGTTATTCCTGCTGGACAGAAGAGTGTTTCTCAAAAGATATCTTTGCGCAATCCTAAACTATGGTCGCCTGAAAGTCCATATCTTTATAATCTTGTTACACGTGTGAAGGAAGGTTCAAAGACTCTTGACGGTGGAATGACAAAGATAGGAATCCGTTCTATAGAGTTTCGTGGAAAGGATGGTTTCTGGCTTAATGGCAAGAAATATCGTAAACTTATAGGTGGTAATCGTCATCAGGACTTTGCTTATGTAGGTAATGCAGTCCCAAATAGTCAGCAGTGGCGTGACGTGATGAGATTAAAGAATTGTGGATTCAATATTATCCGAACAGCTCATTATCCGCAGGATCCTTCGTTCATGGACGCATGCGACGAATTGGGCATATTTGTTATCGTAGCTACTCCAGGTTGGCAATTCTGGAATAAGGATTCAATCTTTGAAAATCGTGTATTGGATAATACTCATCATATAATAAGACGCGACAGAAATCATCCTTCTGTGCTTATGTGGGAACCGATACTTAATGAGACCCACTATCCACTTGAATTCTCTTTGAAATCATTGCAGATTACTAGAGACGAATACCCTTACCCATATCGTCCGGCTGCTGCCGCTGATTTAAATTCAGAGGGAGTACGTGATCATTACGATGTTGTATATGGTTGGCCTGGTGATGACTTAAAGCCAAATAGTCCACGTCAATGTATCTTTACACGTGAGTTTGGTGAAATTGTTGATGATTGGTACGCTCATAACTGTATAAATCGCGCAAGTCGTAGCTGGGGAGAGCATCCTCAACTTGTTCAGGCTTTGTCACTAGCTAAGACAACAGGTGAGATGTTTACTTCAACCAGTCAGTTTATAGGTGGTGCACAGTGGCATCCTTTTGATCATCAGCGAGGCTATCATCCAGATCCGTATTGGGGTGGTGACTTTGATGCTTTCCGTCAACCAAAATATGCAGCCGCTATGTATGAGACTTTGGGAAGCAAACCAGTTGTGAATATAGCTAATGAGATGACTCCGTTCTCGGATAGTGATGTCGTTGTATTCTCAAATTGCGACAGTGTACGCCTTAGTTTATATGATGGTGAAAAGAGTTGGACATTGCCTGTTGTTCATAATCAGCAGTATTCTGCTCCTGTGATATTCAAGGGCGCATGGAACTTCTTTGAAGCTCGTAACTATAGTTATGTGAAGAAGAACTGGCAGAAAGTGAATATGGTCGCACAAGGTATTGTTGATGGTAAAGTTGTTTGCACATCACGCCAAATGCCTTCACGTCGCAGCACTCGTCTTCGTCTCTATGCAGACACAATGGGAAAACCTTTGGTTGCTGATGGTTCCGACTTCGTTGTTGTTGTGGCAGAGGTTACTGATGATAATGGTAACGTGCGTCGTCTGGCAAAAGAAGATGTTAAGTTTACCGTTACTGGAGAAGGTAGCATTATAGATGACGGCACAATAAATGCCAACCCACGTGCTGTAGAGTGGGGCTCAGCTCCTATTTTGTTGCGTTCAACACGTAAAGCAGGTAAAATTCATATTCGTGCAGAGGTCCAGTTCCCAGGTACGCATGCACCAGTTCCTGCCGAACTCGATATTCAGTCTGTTCCTTATGAAGGTAGTTTCTGCTTTGTACAGCAGTTAAATAAGAAAAACTCCGATAATTCATCTAGCATAACCGAAAAGCATAATGGTACAGTATTATCTGCTAAGGAGAAAGAAAAAATGCTTAAAGAGGTAGAACAGCAGCAGGCAGATTTCGGAATATCAAAATAATTTTGTATTTTTGGCGGTGTAATGAGAAAACTAGCCTACATACTGCTTTTTGTTTTGCTTTCCGTTTCAGCTTTTGCGCAGAATACGGAAAAGGATGATTTGTTAGTTTCTCATTACACAGACCAAAACGGATTGCCAAACAATATCGTAAACTGTTCGTTGAAAGACAAAGAAGGGTTTATGTGGTTTGGTACATGGTATGGACTTACACGTTTTGACGGAACACGTTTTCAAAACTTTTCAAATGCCGTGAGCATAGTTTCTGATCAACCTCCACGTAAGATAGAAACTATTATGGAAGATGGTCAGGGAAATATCTGGATAAAAACTTTAGATTGGAAATTGTCGGTGTTCTTTAAACGTACTGAGCGATTTGAAAATATCTTTGATGAACTGAAATCGTATTCGCGTAATTTGCAGATAATAAAGATACAGTCTACACCTGAAGGAAAAATATTACTGCTTACGAAAGATAAAAACCTATTACAGGCATATACGTTACCCGATGGAAGAATCAAAGTGCAGTTGATCGCGTCTTCACGTGGAAAGATAAACAAGTTTGATTATCAACTAAAGGATAACCTTGTTGATATACGTTCTGGTTACGCTGGTTGGGTTGGCAAAGACTATCGCATTTTTGTTCAACCACTTAAAGGAAGCAAGTGGACAAAGAAACAATGGTATTCATATTTTCAGCGAAAGTCTGTTGAGTCAAATGTTTATAAGGATAGCTTTGGATGCTTATGGACAGTTGGCGCTACTTCGATAAAATATTTTAATCCTCGTGACGGAAAACAAAAACTGTTTCCGTTTTTTTATTTCGGTCGTATCACTTCTCCTTCTTTTTGTGATGCTGGTGAACATGGTGTGTTCTATCTCACCGAGGCTGGTGAGGCTCTTTATATAGACAGAAAGACTCTTGAAATGCGTAATGTTGTAACGTTGCCACAATTGCGTGATGAAAAGCATGGAGCGCATTTCTTTAGTATGAATATGGATCGTGACGGTATTTTATGGCTTTCGTCAACAAATAATGGTATCTATCGGTTTAATTTTCCTAAACGTCAGTTCCGCATAATACCTTTACCGCCAAGTGATAAAGAAGGCGTTAGATCTTTATTTCAACTTAAAAATGGAGATATCTGGGTAGGTACACGCAGCAAGAATCTTTATGTACTTGACATAAACGGCAAATTGAAGTTCAAATATTCTTATGACAGATATCACATAGGAAGCGTTTATTATATCATGGCAGACCATAAAGGAAATCTGTGGTTATCAACTAAAGGCGACGGACTTATAAAGGCTTTGCCTGATAAGAATGTTGAGGGAGGATATCGTTTTGTTCATTATTTACACAATGTTGCTAATCCGTCGACAATAAGTGGTAATAACGTGTATATTACTTATGAGGACAGTCATAAGCGTATTTGGGTTGGAACACTTGATGGTGGTTTGAATCTAATAGTGGAACATAACGGCAGTATTGAATTCAAGAATAAATATAACGGAATGAAAAACTATCCGGGATATGGACTATATCTTGAAGTCAGGAATATGGTTGAAGACCGATGGGGTAGAATATGGGTTGGAACGATAGACGGATTAATGTCTTTTGATGCAGACTTTGATAATGTTAGGCACATCAAGTTTAATTCTTATAGATTGACAGAAACTAATACTTTGGCAAATAGTGATGTTTATGCACTCTATAAAGATCATCGTCAGAATATTTGGGTATGTATGTTTGGTGGTGGACTGAGTCGTATCTCAGGATATGATAAAAAACAAAATCTTCCTTTATTTAAATCACTTGGAGAACGAGAGGGATTGCGAAACGATGTTATTGTTTCCATTCTTGAGGATAATAGTGGTAGACTGTGGCTCGGTAATGATCATGGTTTATCATGTTACGACCCTGTCACTGATCGTATAAGAAACTTTGATAATACAGACGGATTTCCACATGTGGATATGGAAGAGACTTCTTCTTTGAAAAATTCAAATGGGGAATTATGGATGGGGTGCAAACAGGGAATATTGGCATTCCGACCAGAGGCTCTTAAAACGAAAAATGTAAAATATCCTGTATACATTGTCGGCTGTCAGGTAAATAATAGGGATATACGTAGTTATGTTGATGACCCAATTATTGATAAGGCTATAAACTATGTTGACAGGCTGGAACTTAAACATAGTCAGTCAATGTTTACATTGGAGTTTGCTGCATTGAACTTTCATAATCGTGATGGAGTGAACTATCGTTACAAGCTAGACGGATATGATAAGGATTGGCATTACAATGGCAACAACAGAATTGCGTCTTATACTAACGTGCCTTCTGGAGATTATACTTTTGTTGTTCAGGCAATAGATACTGCCAATCCGGGTAAGGTGAGCAGTTGCAGAATGCAGATAACTATATTGCCACCTTGGTGGGCTACTTGGTGGGCATATACTTTTTATATGTTTATTTTCATTGTAACTGCTTATTTTGCCATAAAATATGCAAAGTATCAGTTAAAGATGAAGAACGACATCTATATTCAGACAAAGGTATCTGAATTTAAAAAGAAGTTTTATCTTGAACAGCAGGATAAATTGTTTGTTGATAATGTTAGTAGCATTATTGATAGCAATCTTATGCAGGAAGATTTTGATATAGAATTAATAGCAAAACAGTTGGGTATGAGCAGAAGCTCATTCTTCAAACGTCTTAAAGCACTAACCGATTTATCTCCTTCTGATTTTGTGAAGGAACGTAAGTTAGCTTGTGCCGTAGAGTTATTGAAAACGTCAGAATTAAGCATTGCCGACATAGCCTATAAATCTGGTTTCAGTGATTCTGGTTATTTTGGAAAATGCTTTAGAAAGCGATATGGAATGAGTCCTCGTGAATTTATTAATAGTCAGAAATAAAGGCTATGAAAAGTTAGTATGTATATCTATAATTTATAAATAGATGAAGGATATATTTGAAGAATAGGATTCGTATAATATCATGCTTTCTTATTTTAGACTTGCTAGTAAATACCCATTTATGGCAAAAGATTCATTAGGGGCATTATCATACAATAAAGATGAAGGTATTTACTTTCATCGTATTTATCTCCTATTGCTCTGCCTCGTGTCTATTTAGTTAATGCCAAAGATATAAAAAGTTATTTAAGTTTCTAAATATTATGTTTGTATTTTTATCCACCATTTTACAACAGCACAAAATTAAGTAATAATCATCTGCATAGGAATGCAGCAGGGCTGCATTCCTATGCGTCCTCAGCGAGAGAATATTCACATAAGAGCACTCAATCAATTGTATAAAGCAACCCAATGTCTCCCGCAGATTTTTCCTCATAGCACATATCTACACTATCTGCTAAAGCAGTTTTATTCGGTTTGTGGTCAGCTAATAAAATGCCTGAACAATATCACCTGCAGAACTTCCTATGTCACACTTGTTCATCATTATCTATTTGTTTTTTACGCAACACGACTTGATTTAACTATAATTTATTCCCATGTATAGTGCCTGATGCCTTGCGTATTACTTTTTTCTTTCCAAAAAAATATTCTATAGAAGTGTTGTTGTAAAGAGCCTTTTTATCGGCAACCAACCATGTTTCCATAACTTGAATAAACAGACGATGTTTAACTACCTTTGGATATGACAAACAGTATACATAGTCATCTTTCATAGGCATTTCTATCTTTGCTCTTTTACTTTTAACATGCTTTCTTATAGAATTTTCTATACAAGAATCACCATCGAAAGAAAAATAAAGGGTATCAGATTTAACAATCTTAAGAAGATCCTTTATTATATAATCATACTGCTTCAAATAGCTATTTTGAGCATACAAAGTATGAGGTATACTGCATACTATAAATAGCAGAACTATGCTTCTATTTAGAAAACACATACGTCGGACAAGTTGAAATAATTCCATATTTATTATATTTATATATTGTACCATTACCACATCCCACTACATATTCTGCATGATTAGCAGTTTTTATATCTTGCTTCGATGGAGCTTGTTGCCAAAATTTTGAATATCCAGGCTTATAAGTCGTTGAACCACTTGGATGGCTATGCCAATCAGAATTTCCAGATGAAACCAAATTCTTTTTTTTGGAAAGATCTCCCACAGAACCTTTTTTAACATCTTTAACACCAGTATTAGTAAATTTGCCAGAATATTCCCTGTTATTTTCGTTACTAACGCCACCTGTTGCGTCGTCTTCTATACTAGATAGCATAGCTGACATCTCGCTATTACTGCCAAATTGGGTCACATTCTTCATGTGATCACCTGCTAAGTTACCTTTTCGTATTTCTTCTTCAGTTAATATGGCATTCTTTCTTGAAATTGGATTACTAACCCCTTTTTGATCAGGATTGGAATCTTTATATAATTCAGCTGTACTCTGGCTTGTTTTTATAACAAAATTCAAACTATTTGCACAGTTACGTCTTTGTATTTCTATACCACTTTCATTATAATAAACACTATCTAATCCTGCAACATCATAATAAGCAACCGGATTGTTACAACAGTAAGCATACGGCGAGATACTATAGTATTTCTCGCAGAGAGGGTCCATTCTATCCCATCGTGCTGTGACAGGGTTGTACTGGCGTGCTCCATAGTCGTAGGTGTTTAAGCCATGCATGTTGTCAAACTCCTTTCCATTATACTTGTGCTTTTGATCAATGTCATAAGTGGTGCCATCGCAGAACTGCATTCCGAATGGATAGTAGTTGATAGTCTGGACGACATTTCCTGTTTGGCTACCATCTGCTTTCGTTACCTGACGGATGTTGCCAAGATGATCCTTATCGTAGTAGTAGAATGTGAAGTCATCGATATTTGCATTAGAGGAATTCTTTTCTGCCTGACAGTAGCCCTCTTCGAACTGATACTTGTCTATGTGTCCGTTCTTCAGTGTAAGGTTGCCTTTTAGGAGATAGTCATTATAGTCTGTACATTGAATCTCTGAAGGGGCAAGTTCCTTTGTGCAAATGTTTGACCGTATGCTATAAGCATCAATATAAAGATGATATACTTTTTCTCCATAAGCCATTTTCTTTGAATTTTTAAATAGCGTCACTACTTGTTGAATTTAATTCTATTTGGGGAGCAACATTGTTATTTAATCTTGTAAGGTTATAAATGTCACATGGCATAGTAGTAGATATTACGGTTATTTTTCCTTATTGTGTGCAAGTCTTATACTTGTTGATTGTTATAAGTATTATTAAAACACGTACCTTTTACTAGCCTTTTTCCTCTATTATTTTCTTTCCGTCATAGTAGCTGACAATTTTGAAAATCGACTCATTCCTGTAGGCGTATATTACATATACGCCATTCTTTTGTTTCTTTACGCTCTTGACAACAAAACTAGAATTATTTATTTTTTCCAGTTGCTTATTCTCAACAGTTTTACAACTGTTTAGCAATGTATATAGTAGTAATAATATACAAAAACCGAAGTGTTTATGGAAGAGTTGGTATAAAGCCCCACCTATAAAAAGTGTACCTGTAAAGGTTTCTCTTTTATCAGTATTAGTCATGTTTTTTTTCAGAATAATCTTTCATAAAAAAATCCAAACACTTCTCATACAGTTCTTTTTGTTTACGTTTCAAATTATAATAGTATAAGGTATAAGCTCCGCATTGTCTTATGCCAATATATCGGTTATCTATGAATGGTTTATATCTCTCATACATCATAAAACCAGGTATCTCGGGTAAACGATAATTTAATGGCGGAAAACGCAAGCTATGTTCATAATCACATAATGTATCATTCTTAACTGATGGTATGGATACTATGATTTCTTTTCTTTTCGTTAAAAAATAAAATTCAAACTGGTCAGAACTGACTTGACAATTTTCTATTGTAAACTCCTTGGGGATTATTGCCTGAACTGTTTTGATTTGTGGGATAGAAGAGAAATCCAAGTATGCAATGTGCAGATTGTAAACAACATAATTCCTTTCGCTACGCTCAATATCAATAAGGCGTGAAGGGTAATACTCATTATGTCTAGGTTCACAAAAAATTTCCAAAGGAGATTTTCCTTTCGTTAAATTATTTGTCAGATTACCAACAATAAAATCTCCTCCAAAAGCACTCTTGATAGAGATGAGGTAAAGTATAATACAAATAATATATTTTTTCATATTACTTACGATTTAATTTACGAACTACTTCCTTAAATTGTTTCCAAGAGTATGGTTTACTTGTATAATTTCCAGTATAAAACCGAATAGACTCAGTTGTTTGAAAATTTAGTTTGCCGTTTTCACCTTGAGTAACAGGCCCATTAAGTTCACTTCCAAGGATCCAACTTGGTGACTTTGGATCATTTAAGCCGTTTTCTTCTCGCAGCATTCTCCAATTTTTATCAGCTATAGAGGGATTTGTATTAGAACAAGTGTAATTACCATTACCATCACTCCTAAAATCTAAAGGATGATAATGTGCGTCACTTTGTACCTTAATACCTTTTTGCTGTAATTCCTCATAACCTTTGCCCAAATTAACAGAATTATCATCACCATTTAAAATGGAAGAAGTCGTTCCACCGCCCATTACAAAACCTGTTTCTTTACCAATTTTATATCCTTCGTCAAAACTAGTCTGTCCAGAATTGATTTGTTCATCTGATGGAACTTCCATAGCATTATGAACACTTTCTACGCTCCCTGTTTTGCGAATATTTTTAGCTTCATCATCATCATAAATAATATACTTCTTATTATCGTCTATTCCATCTGTAGCCAAGAAATTGCCATTCATGCAATAATAATCACCACACATTCTTCCATCCAAATCAATATTCTTCATAGGATTATTTACGCAATACGTATACGGGCTCACGTTATAGTATTTCTCGCAGAGAGGGTCCATTCTATCCCATCGTGCGATGACAGGGTTGTACTGGCGTGCTCCGTAGTCGTAGGTGTTTAAGCCATGCATGTTGTCAAACTCCTTTCCATTATACTTGTTGATTGTTATAAGTATTTTCTTTCATCGTATAGATTTATCTGCGCTCTACCTAGTGTCTATTTAGTTAATGGCAAAGATATAAAAAGTTATTTTATTTTCCAAATATTATGTTTGTATTTTTATCCACCATTTTACAACAGCACAAAATTAAGTAATAATCATCTGCAGAGGAATGCAGTAGGGCTGCATTCCTCTGCGTCTTCTGCGAGAGAATATTCACATAAGCGTACTCAATCAGTTAACAAAGACCCCTCTAAATGTCTCCAGCAGATTTTTCCTCAGACTATTTATACAGTCTTATTTGAGTATGTTTCTTTTGCTTGTCTTTTTCCAATAGTCCTGGCATTTGTATAACTCTTCACCGAATGACTGATAAGAAACTCGTGTTGAAAATCCTATCGGGGTTTTCCACTTATTCACTTTGTGTAACCTAGCTTTACACCCTCTACGCACCATTTGCATGAGTGGGATATACGGTTCCACCATATTGATATATTTCATTACACTGTCTGGATATTGGTAATTCCCCGAAGGATTGAAACTGTCTCCTAACTTAATGCCATCCTCTCGATCATAAAAAAATATATTGTTATATTGATAATTGAGCAGTCGCCCTTTTCTGTCAAAGTAAAAGGTTACAAAGAACCACATCCTAATATCACGACTTTTAACTTTATATCCCATAACAGAAAAAGGGGGACAATCTAAAGAGCCCAGGTCGAACACCTCGCTAGTCCTGCAACTATTCAGAGACAAGATAAGAAACAGTGCCGCTACATAATTAATAATATACCTTGATTTCATATCATTTTATTTTATAATAGTTTTTAATCAGATTTAGTATGGAGGTTTTGTATAAAGGGTCAATCCTGTCATGATTATATAGTCCGGAACCATTGGCACTAGAGCCCTTGGAAAAATTGTTTAAAGCCTTTTTGTAATTCTCCTGAAGATTTATCCCCGAAGCCGCCATGTCATACATTGCTTTAGTATATATAAGTCCTTGTTTAGTGGAATTGCCAAGATCTCCCGCTGTTACTAGCATATACTCAAACAGATAAGCGTCAACCTCTCCATTGACTGTTGCAGGATTATTTCCCTTAATCTGCTCAAATGCGTGGTAAAGCTCATGCCCGCTCGATCTCATCTTATCAGCAAGGTGATAATCTTTATTCATGAAAAGAGCTGCGTTGAAAATCCCGCCATCTTGATTAGCATTAGGCACAAATTGGATAGTTTTAGGTCCCCCTTCAGAGTTAATATTCTTAAAATCATACTTGTTGGGTGACTTAATTACCTCTTCCAATACCGGTTTGGCAAATTCGTACTTTGATAGTTCATTAAATACCGATACGCAGGTCTCTGCAAAGCTATTATTTGTTGGACAAGTCATTCCGATGTTGTACACAAACGATAGCTCATCCTTACCCTGAAGATAACTAATAGTGACTTCTTGACCGTTAGGGTCTACGAGTTCTATAGGGTTGTTTTGACAATACGTATACGGGCTCACGTTATAGTATTTCTCGCAGAGAGGGTCCATTCTATCCCATCGTGCGGTGACAGGGTTGTACTGGCGTGCTCCATAGTCGTAGGTGTTTAAGCCATGCATATTGTCAAACTCCTTTCCATTATACTTGTGCTTTTGATCAATGTCATAAGTGGTGCCATCGCAGAACTGCATTCCGAATGGATAGTAGTTGATAGTCTGGACGACATTTCCTGTTTGGCTACCATCTGCTTTCGTTACCTGACGGATGTTGCCAAGATGATCCTTATCGTAGTAGTAGAATGTGAAGTCATCGATACTTGCATTAGAGGAATTCTTTTCTGCCTGACAGTAGCCCTCTTCGAACTGATACTTGTCGATGTGTCCGTTCTTCAGTGTAAGGTTACCTTTGAGTAGGTAGTCTGTGTAGTCTGTACATTGAATCTCTGAAGGGGCAAGTTCTTTTGTGTCGCCAATCGCAACAGCGATATTAGGAACAGCAGTCTGATATATCACTCGGAGCTTCTCGCCTGCAGCACTGTAGATGTACTTGGTCACGTTGCCATCAGTGAACTGTATGCGGACTGGATTATTGAGATAGTCATAGTCTATCTTGGCTATCTTACGACCAGCATCGCTTATGAGAGAACCAGCATCGTTGTAAGTTAGAGGATATTCCTTATTAGGCTCTCCATTGAAGTCAGTTGCACCTTCATAAGTGAGCTGAGTTGCATTGTCACGGACACTTGTCAATCTGTTGCCGCCATACGTCATATACAGGTTCTCGACCATGCCATCAATTAAATTGTTATTAGATTATATATTCCACAAAATATGTGGATAGTTCTTTTAGTCGTTTCGTTAAAAACATACATTTTGTTTTCGATTGTAAATATATGTAAAATTATGATAGGGTGGAATGTATTTAACACATTATACCAATATTTTTAATATGTATACAGTAAAAATCACCTGTACTTATTTTTAATAATACAACAACCTCAAGATCACCATATTCCGAGGTATAATACATAATCAGTGCAGTTCACTTAAAATCAGTAATCGTACTTTTAAATAGCTGAATTATAGTTAGTAACATGTTTTTTTAGTCAACGAATCTGAGTTTGTTTCTTTTGAATGGTTGGTGAAGACACATATTGGAATGAATGACAACCAATCTGGTAAGGTTAGACAACTTATTTAATAACAAATGTAAACCTATTCCGGCTAAAGACATTATACCAGAAAAAGTTTTTTTAATGTCACTAATGTCACTTTGTCACAAACCCTTTGTTTATAAGGGCTGAGCGAGTGACATTAAGTGACATTATCGGGGTAAAAGTGACATTAAATGCCAAATCACACCTATTTTTAGCGTTTTATTACAAATTATGATGTTACCAGATTCTTTGCAAGAAATATCATTTAGATATTCTATTAAATAGTGATTAGGGCCTAATCACTATCTAATGTATCGCAAAGTGCAGAGTGATAAGGCCCTTATCACTCAATGATATGTCGGAGAAGCTAATTATATTATCGTTGCGTTTATGCAGCTTTGCAGCTAGTAAAAAATCCGTTTAATGATACTGAGTTTCTGCTATATTGAAGAATGCCTCTGTTTTATTGTTACCAAGTTTTTATTATTCATTATCCATCAACCCGTTCTATC
The DNA here is from genome assembly GCF_051059605.1 of Prevotella sp. Lineage (GTDB taxonomy): Bacteria > Bacteroidota > Bacteroidia > Bacteroidales > Bacteroidaceae > Prevotella. The sequence continues at coordinate 2,078,517 of NZ_CP050883.1, read as the reverse complement.
GATCAAACATTTGCGTTTCTACGTTATAAAGTTTCTATTCCATCAATCAAACGCTTTCGTTTTGTCGTTACTAATGTTTTAGTTATATCAACGAGATGTTTGTTGATTAAGATATAGTAAATAAATTTCTATTTTATTCTTTTACTATTATCGAACCATTAAAGTAGTGATCTGGGGACGACAATCTGTTTTATCGTAGAAAATGGCAAATTTTAGTGGAGGATAGTGGATGATAGTGGAGGTATACCTCCACTAGTTAACAGACTGTAATATAATAATTTACGCTTGAAGTGGAGGTTATTTCTGATTTTTGAAACTTTTTATTTTATTTTGTTTTTCTGTTATTAAGATAGTAATGCAAAAGTAATAAAATAGTCATGTATATATAAGTGGCTAAAAAGAATATACAGAATGGATATTAAATGTTTCTTATTAGAATAATTATATTTTTTTATTTTATATGATTACAAAGTTTTGGCTATTTCGTCTATAAAGTTAGTTTAGTTAACTAAGTATCTAATTAGAAAGAAATGCCAAATGGCTGTTAAGTCTTTAAAACTAATCGTACTATCGGTTATTCTGCTGGTACCATTTTTAAAAACAGAATCGCAAAATACACCAAAATATCGTGTTGCGGTGTGTGACTGGATGATTCTGAAAAGGCAAAAACTGGGTGAATTCGCTTTAGCGCGACAGATTAATGCCGATGGGGTTGAAATGGATATGGGACCTTTGGGTAACCGTGTGCTTTTCGATAATAGATTCCGTAATGTCATTGATGCAAATGTTTTCAAGCATACTGCTGATAGTTTGGGGGTTGAAGTACCATCGATAGCGATGTCTGGTTTCTTTGCACAAAACTTTATAATACGTGAAAACTATGTAGAATTATTGAAAGACTGCTTTAATACCATGAAGATTTTCAATAGCAAAATAGCTTTCCTACCTTTGGGGGGATGTGGAAATGACTGGAAAAAAGAAGGTGCAATGCACGATTCTCTTGTCGGTAGACTGCATGTTGCGGGTGAAATGGCTTTGAAACGTGGTTTTGTTGTTGCTATTCGTACAGCAATGGATGCAAAATATGATATCAAACTATTGAAGCAGATTAATAGCAAAGGTGTGAAGATATATTATAACTTCCAAGATGCTGCTGATTCACAACGTGATATATGTAAGGAACTTAAAAGACTGGGGCGCGAAAATATAGCGCAGATTCATGCCAGTAATACAGATAGCGTAATTCTGAGATACGATAACGAGATAAATTTGCCTAAGATAAAACGCACTCTTGATCGAATGGGGTGGAGCGGATGGCTTGTTGTAGAACGCAGCCGTGACGTGAAGCGCGTGAAAGATGTGAAATATAACTTCGGAAGTAATGTGGAATATCTCAAGGAAGTGTTTTGGGAAAAGAAATAAACTAAAATGATATGTTAAACTTAAAAACGTTAAATCATGAAAAAGAATCATTTCATTGCACGACGTAAAATAGGCGGCTACCTGATGTTGGGTGTAGCTATCTTGACTTTAGGCTCGTGCGCACAGGATGGTTTTGACAATGGAGAACGATTTACTACTGTTTCGGGTGTGAAGCTCGAATCACCAAGTGCCGATTCTATTGTTGTAACTCCTGATGCAAGTGGTGCAAAACAAACAATCTCTTGGCCTGTGGTGTTTGGCGCAGGTGGATACATCGTGTCGGTGTATGACGTTACTACTCCTGATAAACCTGTTGTTGTAGATAGTATTGAAAACAAACTTGTTGACGGTACAGCAATAACATTATCTCGTAAGGAGGATACCTATTATAAGTTCTCTATAAAGTCTGCAGCAAATGTTAAGGCTAATAATACAGGGTCCGAAAAGAATTCTGAATTTTCATATAATACTTATACTCCTACTTATAAGACAATTCCTGATGGTACAGATTTGACTCAGTATTTCGCAGCTAAAGCACTCCCTGCCGATAGCACATCTATTGATTTGTGTTTCGATCTTGTAGAGGGTGGTAGTTACACAATGTCTGGTGTTATAACTCCAGGACTTAATAAGATTACACTTCGATGCACAAATAAGAACAAGCGTCCAACAGTGATATTTACCGGTAATGCTGGTTTTATTATGGATGCTGGGCTTACATTGAAGAACATCAATATTGATTGTGGAACTTCTACAGCGCCATTTGTTTCGATGAATGCAACACCTCTTATTAAAAATATTGTAAATACCAGTTATTTCTTCTTGAAGGACAAATTGAATATCCAGTCTTGTAATATTGATAAAGTAAATAATTACTTTGTTTATGATAATAAACAAGTTGTATATGTAGAGAATGTAGTTGTAAATAATTGTATTGTACATCTCACACCAGCTGCAGTGTTGGATGCTGTATTCTATCTAAATAAGGGTGGAAATATATTGTCGCTTACAGTGTCAAATTCTACATTCTATGAAACAGGTTCTTTCGATTATAAGTATTTCTATCAGACAAGCGGTCGTGCAAAGAATATTAGTTATTTAAGTAACACAACTACTTATGCGAATAGTACATTCTATAATGTATGTAACAACGGACAATTGGGTAACTACAATGGCATGGCAGGGCAGACTAATGCTTATTGGAATCTGACAGACTGTATATTTGCGTATTGTAGTCCTACTGGTGTAGCTCGTAGGTTCTTGACGAAAACAGCTCAGAAGACTGCTACATTCAAGAATAATACATACATGCAGAAAGGCACTAGCGGTGTAATCTTTGATAATCCTGCTGGATATGATGATACAGGAACAGACATAAAGGAAAATCCTGGTTTTAAAAATCCTGATGGAGCTGACTTCACTATTAGCAATGCTACTCAGGTGAATGCAAAGACTGGAGATCCAAGATGGCTTCCTTCTGCAGAATAACAACTAATCAAATGGAAACATATTATGAAAAGTAAATATATAAAGACTCTGGCTCTTGGACTGGCTCTGACTTGTGCTGCGCCTGCAATGGCCCAGAACAAAGTGGTTCAAGGAACGGTTGTCGACGAAAGTGGCGAACCGATTATTGGCGCTACCATACGTGTTGCCGGCAGTAAGAACGGAACAGTCTCTGATCTTGAAGGAAACTATAAGATAACAGTTCCTAACGGAGGCAAAATAACAATAACTTATATCGGATATAAAGATGCCACCACAACAGGAGGACGCACTCAGTTAGTAACAAATTCTACTGATTTGACTGACGTTATAGTTGTGGGATATGGTACTCAGAAAAAGGCTCACTTAACGGGTTCTGTGGCAACTGTTCCTGTTGCAGATATTCAAGATCTTGCTAATGGTGGACTTGCTAGTAGTCTTAGTGGATTGGTCAATGGATTAAGCATCAGCGGAGGAGACGCCCGCCCTGGCGAAAATGCTAAGATGTCTATCCGTGATACAAACTCACTTGGAGATGTTGGCTCAAACGCTCAGGAACCACTTGTCGTAATTGACGGATATATTTATCCTAATGATGTGAAGGTTGGTAACACGACTCAGAATCTTGGTGTTGAGGCTTTCAATAATCTTGACGCATCTGAAGTTGAAAGTATTTCTGTATTGAAAGATGCTTCTGCTGCCGTTTATGGTGCACGTGCTGCCAATGGTGTTATCCTTGTAACGACAAAAAAGGGTAAGATGGGAGCACCAAGCATTAGTTATAGTGGAACATTTGGTTTTGCCGATGAAGTGGCACGACCAAAGATGCTAAATGCTTATCAATATGGTCGACTATATAATGCAGTAGCTGCTGCTGATCCAACAAATACATCACTCAATAAGAAGACCGCTTTGTTCCAAGCTGATGAACTAGAGGCAATGAAGGGACTTAACTATGATTTGCTTGATAAGTATTGGGAAACCAGTACTACAATGAAGCATAGTGTGAATGTGAGTGGTGCGACGGACAAGGTAAATTATTTTGCAGGACTGTCTTACTATGACCAAGGTGGTAATTTAGGCAAACTTGATTATAATCGTTTTAACTATCGTGCAGGAATTGATGTTAAAGTGAGCAAATGGCTAGGTGCAAATCTTACTGTATCTGGAGATTATGGTTCACAGAAGACTCCTTTGGTAAAGGTTGGTGGCTCTAGTACAGAAAAGGACTATAATCTTTTGCTTACACATCCTTATTATATACCTGAGTCTGTAAATGGATATGCTATTCCGGCTTATGGCGTAAGCAATTCTCAAAAAGATCAGAGTCAGGGTTACAACTATGGTGTACTTCAAAATAATGGTGACTATAAGAAGAATATGAATTCTAATATCAACATCATGGGTAGTTTAAACTATGATTTTGGTTGGAGTGACTTATTGAAAGGCTTGAAACTTAGCTTCTCTTATAGTAAGAGTATCAATACTGATAAAGGCAATGAATATGGAACAAAGTACACACTGTATCAGATGACAAATAGATATGGTAGTGGCAACCATCTCTATACTCCCGTTACAGGCGATGAGGATGCTTCATATCTTTCTCCTTCTAACTTCGTAGGAATAACAACTTCAAACGGTAACTATCTTGAACGTTCAATGACGCGTACAGATAACTATCAGTTGAATTTCACTGCACAATATGCACGCGACTTCGGTCAGCACCATGTTCAGGCTTTGTTCTCTGTAGAGAAGTCTGAAGCTGAAAGTGAATATCTTACAGGTCAACGAGAAAGCCCTTATGAATTTACTACTGGTCAGTATAATGCCGCAACAGGTGAGATGACAACTACTTTTACACGTAGTGAGAGTGGTGCATTGTCGTATATTGGTCGTGTGAATTATGCTTACGCAAACAAGTATTTGTTTGAATTCCTTGTGCGTTCTGATGCGTCAACAAAGTTTGCTCCTAAAAACTATTGGGGTACATTCCCTGCAGTCAGTGCTGGTTGGGTTTTGTCTGAGGAACCTTGGTTCAAGAAAAATGTCAAGTGGATGGATTTCTTAAAACTTCGTGCTTCATTCGGACTTACTGGTCGTGATAACACCGCTGCATGGCAATGGATGCAGGTTTATGCTCTTGATGCTAATAAGGGTACAGTATTTGGTGAAGGAACTGGCAATGATTCTAGTAGTCGAATTACGATCAATAAAAACAATTCAGCAGTAAACTCTGACGTCCATTGGGATAAGGATTATAAGTTCAATGTAGGTGTTGACGCAAACTTCCTTGATCAACGTCTTGGCCTTACATTTGATTATTATAGAGAATGGAATCGTGAAATGTTGATGAATATCCTTCAGACAGTTCCTTCTACAGTAGGTACAGTTTCTGCAGCTTCAAATCTTGGCGAAATGGATTCATGGGGTTGGGAACTTTCTCTTAACTGGCACGACAAGATTGGTAAGGATTTCAAGTATAAGATAGGTATTAACACAGGATATTCAGACAATAAGGTGCTGAATATGGACTGGGAAGACGAATATATCTATCGCCAGATTAGGTATGGCACTCGTTCAAACGTAGGTACATGGGGAATGCAGTGCATAGGTATGTTCCGTAGTTTCCAGGATATAGACGAATACTTTGCAAAATACAATATCACATCCTACATGGGATTGACAAAGGACAAGGTTCGTCCTGGTATGCTTATGTATAAGGATGTGAGAGGTGCTCAACAGGCTGATGGTACTTATGCAGCTCCTGACGGAATAGTTGATCAAAACAATGATCAGGTTTGTTTGTCAAATCGTGATAATATCTATGGTTTCACAATGAATTTAGGGGCAGATTATAAAAACTTTTCTATAACAGCACAGTTAGGTGCAAGTTGGGGAGGATATACACTTATACCTAGTGCAGCTCTGAAACCAACAGGAAGTCTCGAGTATTGCAATATGCCTTCTTTCTGGAATGTAGACAATATGTTCTCTTATAAGGATGTTTATGATGCTTCTGGTAAACTTGTTGTTGCCCAGAACCTAGATGGATATTATCCAAATTTAGCCTATACTGATGTAAATGCTGTAGCTTCTAGTTTCTGGCGTGTAAGTGCTGCACAAATAACCCTCAATCGCTTGACTTTGGCTTATACAATACCTTCTTTGTTGGTAAAGAAGATAGGTTTACAAAGTGTACGTCTTAATGTAACTGGACAGAATCTCATTAACTTCCTGAACCCATATCCTGATAAATTCATGAATTCGATGGCTGGTTCTTATGGTAGTTATCCTAACCTTAGAAAGTTCACTGTTGGTGTGAACGTAAGTTTCTAACAGACTGTAAAACTATAAATAGTAATTACAATGAAAAATAATATTAAAATATCAGTTATCTGCATGGCAGGTCTGTTGGCAATGGCTTCATGTAGTGACGGTTTTCTTGAAGATAAGAAAAACTATGATAATGTGAATTCAGATATCTATAATTATTATAGTGGATGTAACGGTAGAGTTAACGATGTATATAGTTGGTGTCTGCCAACTTCAAATGATATGTCATGGAAGTATCCTTCTATGGGTAATGCTGATATAGCAGGACAGTCTACAGAGGAATACAGTGGATTCAGTGATTTCGTAAATCCGGACATAGAATTGTCTTCAACAAGTACCACCAATCAGGTTCCTGATTACTTCATGGCTACACAGTCGAATATACAAGAGGCTGTATATGGTCGTATCCGTAATATCAATGATGTAATTGAGGGCATCAACGGAGGAACGCTTTCTCAGGATCAGAAGAATATATTGCTAGGACAGTGCTATTTCTTCCGTGCATGGTGTTATTATAATATCGTGAAATGGTATGGTGGTGTGCCTATCGTTACAGAAACACAAGATCCTCTAGTGACATCTGTTACTCCACGTTCTTCAACAAAGGCTTCAATTGAGTTTATATTGAGTGACCTTGATAAGGCTGCATCTTTGCTTGCTTCAAAAACCATGAGCGGCGGTTGGAGCGGTAGTGATTATGGAAGAGTGACAACTGGTACTGCTCAGGCACTGAAAGGTCGTGTTTTGTTACTTTGGGCTAGTCCTATCTTCAATCGTGCAAATGATGAAGGTCGTTGGACAAAGGCATATACAGTTATGAAGCAGGAAATGGATAGTATCAAGGCTTGTGGCTATGGACTTTATCAGGGCTCTGGTGAAAACGCACAAGGTTTTGCCAACATGTTTACACAATCAGCAAAGAATCCGGAAGCTGTATTTGTAACTCTTTACAATAATGTAACAGGTGATGGTCTTGACAATCAGAAAAATAATACATGGGAAAAGGGTATCAGACCAAAGAATGCTGGTGGTAGCGGAAAGAATGCTTCGGCTATGTTAGTTGATATGTTCCCGATGAAAGATGGTAAGATTCCTTCTGGTACTAGTACATATACCAGACTGGAAACATCTGAGGATGCTTATGATCCAGAAACACCTTTCGTAGATCGTGATCCACGTTTTTATCGTACATTTACATTCCCTGGTTTCAGATGGGCATATAATGGCGATTATAGTACAGCTGTAGCTAACAATCCTTCTGACGGAAAGAATTTCGTTTTGTGGAACTATGTATGGTACACATCTCTTGATGATCAGGGCAATGTAGAAAGTGGAAACTCTTATGGTGCTGATAACTTGTTACTAAATAGATCTGGTGTATACGTGCGCAAAAAGACAGATGACCTTGATGCGAATGGCAGTCCTCTTTATACTTTCGTTGCAGCAGATGTAAAAGGTGCAGCTCCATATTATTCAGCAGCCCCTCTTCTCGAAATAAGATTTGCTGAAGTGTTGTTGAACTTTGCTGAGGCAGCTTGTGGTGCTGGACATCTTGATGAGGCTGTGGATGTGTTGAAGCAGATTCGTGAGCGTGTAGGGTATACTGGTGATTGTGGATTACAGGCAAATCTTTCATCAGATCAGGCTGCATGTATGAGCGCTATATTATACGAACGTCAGATAGAATTCGCCTACGAAGGCAAACGCTTTGATGATATGCGTCGTTGGATGCTATTTGATGGTGGTGCACAGAAAGTTGCAGGTGCTCCAGCTTCTTGGACTCTTACAGGATGGGGTGGAAACACTTGTACATGGTTGGGTTTCAAACCGTTTAACGGACAGCGTCGTGAAAACATGGAATTCCGTGTAGCCGATAAATATGGTGTTGGAGGAACTACTTATGATTCTGATCCAATGGTAAAGGCTGGTGTTACACGCCCTGCTGGCGTTGATTTGCGCAAACCTATTACTGATCAGGTTACTCAATTGGCAACTTGGTATAAGAGTAACCTAAAACGCAAACTTAAGAAGGGTGATGGATATAATGCACAGCACGTTTCTGAGTATATGAATTTCCGTCCAAATTATTATCTGTTGGGTTTATGTTCTGGTGCATCTTCTGCCAATAAGGCTTTGCCTCAGACAATAGGATGGGCAGACTATAATAAGTCTGGTTCTGCTGGAACATTTGATCCATTGGCTGAATAATCCAAACAAAACAATCGCCACATACTTTGACTGTGGCGATTGAAACTAAAAATAAAATGAGGACACTTCAATATAGAAGTGTCCTCATTTTGTATATATATGAATTGTTGATTTAGCTATTCATATTTTTCTTTCCTTTAGTAACTACGATACCATGTGTTTTAGCTTCAACTCTTTGTCCTAAAATGTTATAGCATTTTTCGGTATTTGTCTTTTTGTCGTTGCTTACATTATTTATAGCAGTGGTATTTCCGTCAATATAGAAATTGAATACACGCTGCATCGTGCCCCAGCCATCCTTATCAGATGCCTTTATTGTTATGGTGTAGAAACCTGTTTTGTTATTTCCTGAATTTACTGTAAGTGTGTTTGCACCATCAAAGTCATAGATAATGTTGCCAGAACCGCTAAGTTCAAATGTCGGACTATTCGTAAAGCCTGCGAAGAAGTCTTTCAGGTTTATAACAGAAGTCTCATTTTTATATATTGTGAAATGAGGTACTGCAATCCAGTTAAGATAATCTTCAAGGTTTGTATATCCGTCTCCGTTTGCATCTCCATTATTATCTGCAGTTGTTGTACTTAGTGAGTTGGCTTTCTCCCACCAGTCTGGCATTCCATCTCCGTCAGTATCGAAGTTAGAACTGCGAGTAGCATCATTTACGTTCAATCCGCCAAATCCTTCACATCCTTTGTCTTCCTCAGAGTCAATAAGTCCAGCTTTACCCGAAACACTACCTTTTGTAGAAGTTGTTCCGTTTATTGTCTCATTAATCATTCTCGTGTCGTGATTGTCGAGTGAAGGCATGTTGCATCCTACGTCGCTCAAAACATCCTTATAGGCTGATTTGGCACTTTCTATAGTTGCTTCACTTGCAAAGAATGGCTTATCAACAAATACCTGCCAGTTATATACTTGACTTGCTTCAACGCGATAGGTCTCATTTTCCTTGTCCTCAGTTAAAGTTCCATCTTTTTCCTGTCGGAGATTACCGTTTACGTAGTATGATTGTGAGCCAGTACCAGTACCTTCCAACTGTGCTCTTAGCAGATATTTCTGTGTTGTGGCAGGACCTTCCTTGTAGAAGTTACCTACAAAGTTGGCTTGGTGTGAGCCTCCGTCACATGCACGTCCTCCCCAGTTGTAAACAACATTGTTGAAGATGTCGTGATGCCCGTCATAAGCGCCGCTTCCATCCAGTCCTCCACTTATACTCCAGTTTCGGCCTTCGTCGTGTGCAAGGAGGTTGTGATGAAACGAACCAACACCAGATGCCTCACCGCCTCCAATTGTAGCAGCGTATCCATGGGCAGTTCCTGCTTTATAATTAGGATGACCTGCAACATTCAATGCTTCTGATATAAGCGTGCGTTGTAATGTTATGCTGCGTGCGTTGCGGCTACTGAAAGCTTCGTCGATAGTCCATCCGATAGAACAGTGATCCATAATAGAATTGTTGTTTCCAGCCATACCCATACCATCAAGTCCTGCAGCTTTGTATTGATCATCAATAACACCGTTTGTCTTAGTTTTATGTCCTAGTCTCATGCGCATGAATCTGGTTATTCCGTCTTCAGCCATTCCGAAAGGGCAATCACGAAGCATGATACCGTTACCTGGTGCTGTTTGTCCAGCAACCGTAACATACTTATCCGAACATGTAAGTCTGTTTTTTAGTGCAATCACTCCGCCAACGTCAAAAACAATAGTCCTTGGTCCTGCAGCTTTCTTTATTCCATATCTGAACGACCCACTAATAGGATTCGCATCATCACCGTTATCTGCAAGTGTTGTTACATGATATACGCTTCCTCCACGTCCGCCGATAGCATATTTGCCATAACCTTCTGCACCTGGGAATGCAAGATGTCTGGGACGGAATGTCCACAAGTCACCTTCATATATGTTCCCGTTAGCATCCTCTTCATCTATTTGCCAGAAATATTCATTAAGGTTATACATGTTGCTTAGTTGATAATATGCGTCTGTAACTGTTGCCAATTCATGCATGTTATCTAAAGATGTTCCTATTTTTACATGATGTTTCACAGCTGTAGAAGCTGCTTTCCATTCTAGTTTTACGTTTCCGTTGTCAGCGTCAACGTGGTAATCTCTGTTTGCTGGAATAGGAGTTGATGCTGTAGTTTTAGGATTTGGGCGGTCAAGTACCAATGCATTGATCGTGAGACTTGTCGTTCCGTTATCTTTCGTGTAGTCTTTTCCTGATTCAGGTGTGGTCACATACCATATTGTTACGTCCTTTCCTTCCTCGGCATTAAACTCTACATACGACATTCCGCAATCGTCAGTATTCGTAACTCTGCTTGATTGTTTCACGCCTGTTTGTACCTTTGTTCCATTAACGTAAACATCTAGCTTGGCAGGAGAGTTTCCGTCGGTATCATTGTGATATGTCAATAAGGTATGCTTGCCAGCAGAAAGTCCACTTATTGTGACAATCATCTTTACCGATCCACTCCGAATCATCGTCGTATTTCCACTTGCGTCAAGTTGGTATACAGTTACGCCGTCAGAAATAAGTTTTGAGAATTTGTTTACTCCGTCTTTCCACCAGCATGACTTCATTGTCATTCCTGTTGCGGAATCATCCAATGCCATTTTAACCGTGATGCCACTGTCTTGAAGCAGCATCGATTCTGATTTTGTAGTAGCAATAGCCCATGGAGTAAAACCGTCTTCAGTTACTTGTGAAGCCTGTCTCCCTGCAAGGTTGAAGTCTATTTGTTGCGCATTGGCAGACAAACCGGCTGCCATTGCTGTGATTATAAGCAGTTGTCTTTTCATATTAAATTAATGTCTAAATTATAATAAGACGTATGAAGCTAAAAAAGATACTCATTGGGATTATCTAAAAAGCATACTGACAGACAAATATCAGAATATATATATAAGTAAATGTAAATACTATGAGTATTATTGCCTCTTGGTCAATCTTTTTCAAATATTAAACACATTTCTTTTGTTATATATTAATTTGGATATGTAACATTGCATAAAGTATTTGAAACATTTGAATATAGTATAGTGGAATATTTTTTGTTACTTTGCATATTGAAAATAAAAAATCTGATAATGAAGAAAACAATTTTATCATTTCTACTCTTATTTGTTTGTGGCGGAATGTTTAGCCAAGATAAAGGTAGAATTGAATATATGAAAATGCCATGTAAAATGTTGAAAGGCATATCACAACGCGACTATACATTATATCTTCCTCCTGGCTATGATGCTGAAAAAGCAGAGAAATATCCTGTGCTCTATCTATTGCATGGTGGTGGTTGTGAAGATACACAATGGGTGACGGATGGACATTTGCCTGATGTTGCTGATAGCCTTATCAATAACCATATTGTTCCTAAAATGGTTATCGTTTGTCCAGAAGCCAACAAGAATAAAATGATTTGGTTTAATGACCCAGACTGGACTTATGAAGATTTCTTCTTCAAGGAGTTTGTCCCTTATATAGAAAGTCATTATCGTGTGCTTAATGATAAAAGTAAGCGTTCTTTGGCAGGCTTTTCTATGGGAGGCGGTGGCTCTGTGGTTTATGGAGTACATCATCCAGAATACTTTAACATGGTTTATGCCATGAGTAGTTATCTGCGTCGTCAGCCATTGGAATTTCTTAAAAACGATCCGCTTGGTGAATGGAGACAGACTGTAGTAGAGAGAAATAACCCTATAAAGTATGTTGCAGAATGTCAGCAGACAAAGATTAATGAACTGAATACTGTTCGCTGGTTTATTGATTGTGGAGATGATGATTTCACATTAGAAGGCAATATGGATCTCATAAAGACTTTCAGAAGTCGTGGTGTTCGTTATCAATTTCGTGTGAAAGATGGTAATCATAATTGGGACTATTGGCGTCCTGCACTTGTTGAGGCAATTAAAAACGCATTTATAAACAAATAAAAACCATGAAGAGACAATTATTTTTAAGTATGCTTGCCATGGTATCTGTAGCTACATTTGCACAGACACCAGCAACAACTAACATTAACAAATCTGGCTTTCCAAAGATAATGCCAGATAACAGTATTGAATTCAGTATCAAAGCACCTGAAGCACAAAAGGTTCAGTTAGACTTGGGACGCAAGTATGACATGACAAAAAATGCAAATGGAGTTTGGACAGTAACTACAGAACCACAAGGCTCTGGAATTCATTATTATAGTTTAATCGTGGATGGATTGTCAGTTGCTGATCCATCAAGTGAATCATTCTTCGGATGCAGCAGGATGATGAGTTGTGTTGAAGTACCTTATGCAAAGGAAGACACTCGTTTTCAAGTACGCGATGTTGCTCATGGCAATGTTAGCACAGTGAGATATTTCTCAAAGGTGACAAATAGCTGGAGAGTGATGTATGTATATACCCCTGCCGGATATGATAAGAATATTGACCAGAAGTATCCTGTGTTGTATATAATGCACGGTGGCGGCGAGGATGCACGTGGATGGGTACAGCAAGGTAGAGGTGATATAATTCTTGATAATCTTATCGCTGATGGCAAAGCTAAACCAATGTTGATGGTAAGTTTTGATGCCAATGTTGGAGGCTTTGATAATGTTGGTAAAGAGATATTGGATAATGTAATCCCTTCTGTAGAAAAAGATTTCCGCGTTGATGCTTCTGCTGATAGTCGTGCTATTTCAGGTTTGTCAATGGGTGGAATGTTCACATTGTATGTTGGTGTTCCAAATACAGACAAATTTCATTATCTAGGTGTGTTTAGTTCTGGATGGTTTGCTAAGTCTTCACCATTCATGAATGCAGATAAGGAGCGTGATGCCAATTATGCATATATTGATAATAACGTATCGCTATTGAATAATAATCTGAAACAGTTTTTTATCACGATAGGTGGTAAACCTGATATTGCTTACGACAACTGTCAGATAATGATGCAGCATTTGAAGCAGAAAGGCGTGAAGTTTGATTATTACGATTCAAAAGACGGTGGTCACACATGGCCTGTATGGCGTGAAGATTTATATCTATTTGCGCAAAAGCTTTTCAAATAAAGAAGATGTGATTTTAGAGTCTTGATACTCTCTTTATAATCTTATACATAAAACGATCGAAAAGCTATTATATATTTAGCTTTTTGGTCGTTTTCCAGTAAGGATAAAGTTTAACTAAGTTGCGTTTCGGTGTTACTATAAAACTTTGTAAGATTACCAATAGTAGCTAATCATCTTTTTTCTTGATAATACAATAAACCAAAAAATATAGCGTTTTTTTTATTGGTATGGCAATAAATAGAAAATTACTTATAATTATATACGCGCTTTTATTATCATTGGAAATTCAAGCTCAGCAATATGAGCCTGATGCGCTCCCTGCTGTCGCACCTATTGATAAGACATGTGATAGTCTAGCTGAACTTGAAATGAAAAGCGACAGCGATTATATAATGAATGACATTGCGTTGACAGCTGAAAATGTGTTGGCGATGTTGCAGAAATATGATGTTAAATTTCCTAAGATTGTATTGGCTCAGGCATTATTGGAAACAGGTAACTTTTCGAGTGAGCTATGTCGTGTGAATCATAATCTCTTTGGACTTCGTCATCCTTCTGATGGTAGCTATTATGTTTTTAATAAGTGGGAAGAAAGCGTGAAGAGTTATCGTGATGACGTACAGTATAAATATACAGATGGGGATTATTATTCTTTTCTAAGTCGTATTGGTTATGCTGAAGACCGCAACTATACAAGCAAAGTGAGGCGTATTGCCAATACGTTGTAACCTTAATCACGAACTTATACAAATAGACTTTTAAAAATAAATATCTATTTTTTGTTTTAGTTGATATTACATTTTTTGCTTTAGTTCGTCTTTATATCAGAACAAACAAAAAATGATAATATAAAATGAAACAGAAACTATTACTTGCAGCATGCGCAATGATATTGGCCCCGGTTGCAGCCGAAGCACAATATCCAAGCATAACAGATGCTGCGAAAGCTAAGATTGATTCTTTACAGAAAGTGTGGACTGCACATTCTGATTCTGCATGGGCTGTTGCTTTTCCTATTGTAAAGAAAGAAGCTATGGAAGGACGTTCTTATGTGCCTTGGGCTTTCCGTCCTTACGACTTGAAACAATCAAAGATTCCTTCCTTCCCTGGTGCAGAAGGTGGCGGTATGTACACTTTTGGTGGCCGTGGTGGTAAGGTGATTACCGTGAGCAATCTTAATGATGATGGAATAGGTTCTTTCAGATGGGCTTGTGAACAAGGCGGCGCACGTATTATCGTATTCAACGTAAGTGGTATTATAAAATTGAAGACTCCTATAATTGTACGTGCTCCATATATTACAATTGCTGGACAGAGTGCACCTGGTGATGGAGTATGTATCGCTGGTGAAAGTTTTCAGGTTAATACCCATGACGTTGTAGTTCGTCACATGCGTTTCCGTCGTGGCAATACACATGTATGGTATCGCGAGGACTCTTTCGGTGGAAATCCAGTTGGAAACATCATGATAGACCATTGCTCTTGCGAATGGGGACTTGATGAGAATATTTCATTCTATCGTCACATGTTTGATCTTGGTGATGCTATTGGTAGCCGCAAGGAACCGACAGTAAACGTAACAATACAGAATACTATTTCAGCTAAATCTCTTGATACATATAATCATGCATTTGGAAGTACGATAGGTGGAGAGAATGCTTCATTTATGAGAAACCTATGGGCAGACAATACAGGAAGAAATCCGTCAATAGGATGGGGTGGAGTATTCAACTTTGTAAATAATGTGATTTATAACTGGGTACATCGTACTGCCGATGGAGGCGAATTCTCAACAATGTCCAACTTTGTAAACAACTATTACAAGCCAGGACCATTGACTCCAAAAGACAGTAATGTTGGTTGGCGTATTATAAAGTCTGAAAGCCGTAGCGGTAAGCTATTTCCTTTCAAGCAGTTTGGTAGAGTATATGCCGATGGTAATATTGTAGAAGGATATGATGCAATAACAAAGAATAACTGGGCTGGTGGTATACAGACAGCCGATAAGGATGGCGATCTCGCTGAAGACGAATTGGCTATTATGCATTCAAAAGAACCTTTTGTAATGCCTCATATGACAATTCTTCCAAACGATCAGACATTTGACTACGTATTAAATAATGTAGGTGCTACAATTCCTAAGCGTGATATCGTGGATCAAAGAGTCATTGATGAAGTTCGTACGGGAAATGCATATTACGAAAAGAAACTACCTAAGGTAAATCCTTATGGTGATCTTTGGGGACTTAGTCCTAAATCACAGGCACCTGATGGTTCATTTAAGTATCGTCGTCTTGCAAAAGATTCATATAAAGAAGGTATCATAACAGATCCACGTCAGATGGGCGGATATCCACAATATAAGGGTAAGCCTTATAAGGACAGTGACAAAGATGGTATGCCTGATGAATGGGAAATCGCAAACGGATTAAATCCAAATGATCCTTCAGACGCAGTAAAGGATTGCACTGGTGACGGATATACAAATATTGAAAAGTATATTAACGGTATCAGTACAAAAGAAAAGACTGATTGGACCAATTTGAAAAATAATCATGATACTCTTGCCGAAAAGGGTAAATTGATGTAAACGTAGATATATCATGATTATCAAAAAAAGATTATTACTCGGTGTATTTGCTATAATGTGCGGATGTCTTTGCGCTGCAGGTCAAGTTAAACTTGACAGCGCAGGACGTGACGCTAACTATGTGAAGTCTATAACCGAGCGTTCAATAAAAATAGTTGATGGACTTAATATAAATGATGGTAACGTACGCAATAATGTACTAAATATCATTTGTAACCGTTATTTTAAATTGAACGACATATACGATAAAAACAAAGATCGCAATGCGATTGATGCCGAATTGTATAAGCATCATTTCGAGTTTGCTGCAGATCTAGCAAACTATGTCAACGATGCTCAGATAGAAGCCATAAAGGACGGAATGACTTACGGTGTTGTTCCAAAAACTTATAAGGCGCATCTTGAAATGATACCAGGACTAAAAGAAAATGAAAAACTTCAGATTCTTAATTGGTTGAAGGAAGCTCGTGAATTTGCTATTGATGCAAGTGATTCAAAAAGCAAGCACGCTTGGTTTGGTAAATATAAAGGACGTATAAACAACTGGCTTGCAACTCGTGGGTATGACCTGAAAAGTGAGCGAGATGGTTGGTATAAGCGTATTGAGGCAGCAAAGAAACAGAAATAATTACGTTTTTTGATGAAAAAGATAATTGCCATATTGGTGTTTATGATTGGGGTTGCGTGTTCTTATGCGCAACCCTTCCCATTAGATTACAGTTATGTGGGTTACCACATGTCGCAACAACCCATTCCCAATGCAGATGTAAAAGTGTATGTGGGATGGCATGCTGGTGATCAAAGTTCACGCATACAGAAAGCCATTGATTATGTGGCTTCATTGAAACCTGATAGAAAAACAGGTTTGCGTGGTGCCGTACTCTTAGGTAAGGGATGCTATGAATTGTCTGAACCTTTGCGTATACAAGCTTCAGGAGTTGTGATTCGTGGAACTGTAAAAGGTGAAACGGTATTGTTGAAGAAAGGTGTAGACCGTGGAGCAGTTGTATATGTTGAAGGAAAGAATAATCGTATAGTAACAGATACTATTCAAGGTAATGCCAAAAAAGACGATGATGTAATTATCGTAAGGAAGTCTACTCAGAAATGGATAGACCTTATGAAATGTGGTAACTTTGGCGGCGGTCTGGATTTGGGCTATTGGGGATGGCATCCTGGTGAAGTCGATTTGGAATTCACTAGAAAGATTACTGGTATTGTAAACGGAAAACCATCTTTTGATGCTCCATTGCCTATATCTTACGACAAAGACTGCATGATGCTTCGTTATACTTGGAGTGGTAGAATAGAGAATTCTGGTATAGAAAATATCACTGTTGAGTCTGATTATGACAAGGCATATCCTAAGGATGAAGATCATGCTTGGAATGGCGTTTATCTTGCTAATGCAATCAACTGTTGGGTTAGGATGGTTGATTTCAAACATTTGGCAGGTTCGGCTGTCGTTATACAGCGCAGTGGTAGTCAGATTACTGTTGAGGATTGCAAATCGTTGTCTCCAGTTTCTGAGATTGGTGGTTATCGACGTCGCACATTCCTTACGTTTGGCGAGAAATGTCTTTTCCAAAGACTATATAGTGAACATGGCATCAACGACTTCGCTGCAGGCTATATAGCTGCTGGTCCAAATGCTTTTGTTCAGTGTGACAGTTATGAGTCATTAGGATTCAGTGGTTCTGTTGGAAGTTTTGCCTCAGGTCTGCTTTTCGATGATGTAAATATAGATGGCAATGATATAAAACTGTGTAATCTTGGTATAGAGAAATACGGTACAGGTTGGAATTCTACAAACTCAACAGTATATCAGAGTACTGCAAGTGGTATCTTTGCCGACAGTCTTCCTGACGGAACAAATAATTATGTATATGGATGTTGGGCGCAATTTTGTGGAACAGGTTTCTTTGATGAATCAAATAACCATGTAAAACCTTGGAGTCTTTTTGCGTCGCAGTTGAGTAAACGTTTGGGTAGAGATGTAAGCGGAATAACCAGAACACTGGAGCGAAATACCGAAGCATCAAGTAGTCCTACTGTAGAGCAAGCTCAGATTATGATGGCTAATGCAAAATTCCCACGTATCACAATGCACTCTTGGATAGACAGTGCTAAATTTGTTGCCAATGTATCTCCGACAGGAACTAAAAATGTTGATGCAATAAAAATCGCTAACACGACTGCTGTTGCTAAACATGAATATGCTATAGTGAATGGAAAGATTCTTGTTGATGGAAGCCTCCTTGTTGGTGGTAGACATAACAGTCCATGGTGGAGCGGAAGAGTAAAATATTCAGTATTTTCTAAACTTCCTTATGCCGTTACACGATTTGTTCCGGGAATGGAAATGTATGGTACTACAGATCGAATGGATAGTGTTATCCTAAATATGAAGCGTGACAATAATGTTGTATATAGTCAGAATTACGGACTGTGGTATGATCGCAGACGTGATGACCACGAACGTGTGCGCAGACGTGACGGCGATGTTTGGGGACCTTTCTATGAACAGCCTTTTGCACGCAGTGGCAAGGATACAGCTTGGGACGGATTGAGCAAATACGATCTTTCAAGACCTAACAAATGGTATTTCTATCGTCTAGGAAAGTTCGCTGACAGTGAGGCTGATAATGGAATGCTATTGATAAATCAGCATTATTTTCAGCATAACATATTGGAAGCTGGTGCGCATTGGGTTGATTGTCCTTGGCGTACAGCAAACAATATTAATAATACAGGATTTCCAGAACCTGTGCCTTTCACTGCTGATAAGAGAATCTTTATGGCAGATTATTTTTATGATGTGAATAACAGTCATCTTCGTGAACTGCATCGTAAATATATATATGGAGTTCTTGATGCTTTTGCCGATAAACCGAATGTTATTCATTCGATAGGAGAGGAGTTTACAGGACCTTTCAAGTTCGTTAAGTTCTGGTTGCAGACAATATCTGAATGGGAACATGAACACAACAAAAAGGTTTTTGTATCGCTTGCCGTAAATAAAGATGTTCAGGATTCTATAATGCAGGATAAGGAGTTGGCAAAGACGGTTGATATAATAAATATTGAACAATGGTTTTATAACAGTCGTGGATTGTATGCACCTAAAGGTGGTTTGAATCTTGCTCCTCGTCAAGCTTTGCGTAATGGAAGGACTGGAAGTGTTAGTTTTGGCGATGTCTATCGTGGCGTTTCTGAATGTCGTAATGCATGGCGTGATAAGGCTGTTATGTATTATGCCAATAACTATACTGAAATGTCATGGGCTGTATTGATGGCTGGTGGCTCTTGTCCTGACCTTCCTGTTACTGATAAACAGTTCTTGCATAGTGTTGCAGGAATGCAACCTACTTTTCACAAAGATAATGTTTATTTGATTAATGATGAAAAGAAGGATGCTGTAGCATATATCGGAACGGATAAGAATACTGTTAGTATTTCTCTTTCTAATGGAATTTATGATATTTATCAGATAGATTCTAAGAGTGGAGAGATGAAAAAGATAGATACTGGAGTATCAGTAAAGGGCAATTATCTTCTTTCTTCAAAAGGTATCTATTGGTTAAGAAAAAGATGATAATACACTTGTAATGGTAATAAAAATGGGGAAAATACCAATTTTTCCCATTTTTATATCTGATTTTACATGATCTTAAAAGGTTATTTAGGTACATTTGCAATTGATAATTAAAACCTAAAATATACCTAAATGACTTCTTCTACTATTAACAACGAAAAGAGTTCGCTTGTTTTACTGAAAGCTTACCAGTTTGGTGATGATGCTGCCTTCTCTGAATTATATAGTATGTATGTTCAGACAATGTTGAATTATGGTCGTTGCATCACGTCTGATGTGGAACTTATAAAGGACTGCATACAAGATGTGTTTGTAAAGATGCTCGATCGTAGAGATTCCTTAAAGATTACTTCGGTAAGTTCTTATTTAATTGTATCTTTGCGTAACCGTCTGCTTGATGAGTTTCGCAAGGCATCATATAATAATGTAACAGACTTGGACAGAGCTACTAATATGCGTATGGCTGATGATGTAGAAAAGGCCTATTTAGATGCTGAGAATGAACGATTGGGACATGCAAAGATTGTGTATCTTTTGAATGCCTTGACCCCAAGACAGCGTGAGGCTTTCCAACTTTACTATCTTGATGAACGCAAGTATGATGAAATATGTGATATCATGAATATGAACTATCATTCAGTGCGTAATCTTGTTCATCGAGGAATGATAAAGCTACGAACTGCAGCCGTATAAAAAAGAAATACAATGAGAAAACTGTTTTTACTTTTATTATTTATTCCGCTTTTTGTTTGGGGACAACCCGCAGATGTAGTTTGGCATAGCCAGAGTCGTAATTCGTCAGAATCAATGCCTGTTGGCGGAGGAAGTATCGGAATGAATGTATGGGTAGAAAATGGTGATATATATTTTTATTTGAGTCGAAGTGGATCTTTTGATGAGAATAATACTCTCTTAAAGCAAGGTCGCTTTCGTATAAGACTGACTCCAAATCTTAACACAACACACAACTTCTCACAGCGATTGGTGGTCAATGACGGATATGCTGTGATTTCAGATGGTAACATTTCTGTTAAACTTTGGGCTGATGTATTCAAACCAGTTGTTCATGTTAGTGTTGACAGTAAAAAGGCGGTAGCTGTTGAATATGAATATCATAATTGGCGCTATCGTAATCGGGAAATAGGTAAAAAAGAAAGTTTTCAGACATCATATAAATTTGGTGTACCGAGTGGAGTTGTTACGTCTCATGATGTGATAACTCCATCTGATTGTGGAATTACTTTTTACCATCAGAATCCAGATACTACAGTTTTTGATGCAACTGTTGCACAACAACATCTTTTGCCATATAAGGCAGAGATGTATAATCCGCTGAAAGACTTAATATTCGGTGGGAAGATATTTGGTAGCAACATTAAATATTCCAGAACTTGTGATGGAGTATATGACAATATTGATTATCGAAGCTATAATCTAAGTTCACGTTCTGCTTCAAAACATCATGAACTTTGTATAGCTTTAACAGATAATCAGGGAACAGTTGCCGAATGGAATAATAAACTTGATGGCATTATAAAAGCTATAAATGTTAGCCGTGATACTAAGTCTTCTGTAACATGGTGGCATAAATGGTGGCAGCGCAGTTATATAGAAGGAGAGGGAGAAGCCGAAGAGATTACTCGAAACTACACTCTTTTCAGATATATGATGGGATGTAATGCTCTTGGTGACTGGCCAACGAAATTCAATGGTGGACTTTTCTGCTTTGATCCTTCTTATGTTAAATCTGATTTCCCTTTTACTCCTGATTATCGCAGATGGGGTGGTGGAACTCATACTGCACAGAATCAGCGACTGCTTTATTGGCCTATGCTTAAAAGCGGAGATTATGATGCCATGAAAAGCCAACTTGATTTTTATGTACGTATTCTTCATAATGCAGAATTGCGCAGTAAGGTTTATTGGCATCATGGTGGTGCCGCATTTACCGAACAATTAGAGAATTTCGGACTTCCTGAATATGATGAATATGGAACAAAGCGCCCTGATGGTTTTGATTCAGGACTTGAATACAATGCTTGGTTGGAATATACATGGGACACCGTGCTGGAGTTTTGTCAAATGGGACTAGACGCACATAGTTATGGTGGCGTAGACATCTCAAAATATGTGCCTTGGATTGAATCTTCGCTTGATTTCTTTGAACAGCATTATCGTTATGTGGCTTCACGTAACGGGCGCAAGCAACTCGACGATAATGGTCACTTATTGATATATCCTGGTTCCGGCGCTGAGACATTCAAGATGGCTTATAATCCAACTTCAACAGTATGCGGACTAAAAACGGTGACTGATAATCTTGTTAAATACTTATCTGGTGTTGGAACTGATAGTACTACTATAGCACGTTATAAGACAATGTCTTCATTATGGCCAGATATTTCATTTAGATATGTTGATAATCATAAGGTCATTTCACCTGCTGTTGTCTGGGCGCGTGTAAACAATACCGAACCGACAATGCTTTATCCCGTATTTCCTTGGCGAATGTTTGGTGTTGGGCGTGACAGTCTTAACGTAGCCGTCGATACATGGAAATACGATCCTTATGTGAACAAGTTTAATGGTTATGCAGGTTGGGAACAGACAAATATCTGGGCTGCATGTCTTGGACTTACTGATGAAGCCGTAAAATGGAATACTTTGAAATTGAAAAGTGGTCCACATCGCTTTCCTGCTTTCTGGGGACCTGGACATGATTGGACGCCCGATCATAATTGGGGCGGTTCTGGAATGATTGGTATTCAGGAGATGTTACTTCAGGAAGTAGGTGATAAAATTATACTGTTCCCTGCTTGGCCCAAGTCATGGAATGTGAAATTCAAACTTCATTGCAGTCGTGGCACAATTGTGGAGGCTGAAATGAAACAAGGCAAGGCACATATTATAAGTGTATATCCAAAAAACCGCATCAAAGACATTACTGTACAATGATGCGGCATGGATGCAATTAGTTATTATTTGTTTATCATATCAATGATCTGCGGAAGGAAACATGATATAACAAGTATCAATATTCCTGTTATCAATACAACGATAGTTTTGCTAGAACATCCTTTCCACTCTTTTAGGATGATTCCCCATATATTAGAGAATACAACGTTAAGAGCCATCAGAATGCAGAATGCGAATGTGAGCAGAGCTGGACTTTCTGAAAGGAATCCTTTTCCAAGTGAAAGACCGAAGAACTGACTGTACCATAGTCCGCCTGCAAGCAGACAAAACAAAACATTGTTTACCCATACGTTTGATTTACCATAGTCATTCCATGTATGATTCTTCTGGTTTTGATAGAAGCAATATATCGCATTTGTGATAAATCCTCCTAGCGTAACCAAGAATGTAACAGGTAATGATATGAACATTGGGTTTACACCTTCGAAATGAAGGTCGGCACCTTGTGCAAGTCCGATGTTGAAACATGCCGACATGAAACCAGCCAATAAAGCTACAGTGATTCCTTTTGTGAAGTTGAAGTCCTTTACAGCTTCACGCTTTTCCTCATCTGACAGTGAAGCCGATTTCATAGAACCAGCTATTCCTATTATTGCAATACCGACTAGAGTTACTACGACACCAACTATTACAGATGTTGTAAGGTCGCTAGCATGTCCTGTAAAGAGCGGAGCTAATATCGTTCCAAGTCCGGCACATGTTCCAAGTGCTATTGACTGACCGAGAGCAACTCCCAGATATCTCATAGACAAACCGAAAGTAAGTCCGCCGATACCCCATAACACGCCATAGAGCATTGTCATAATTGTGGCATGCATATCCTGACTGAACAATTCTATCATTGAATGTCCGGCAGGTATTGCAAGCATTGCTCCCAAAAAAGGGAGCAGGAGCCAGGCAAATACTCCCTGGACAATCCAGTAGCTTTCCCAACTCCAGTTCTTTATCTTATTAATAGGAACGTAGCAGCTTGACTGGCAAAACGCTCCTATCGCAATGATAATAAGTCCTAATGCAATATTCATTGTTTACGCTCTCTTTGAAAGAACATCCTTTTCATATTGCTGAACATCTGCTATAAACTCTTCGCCTACAGGTATATTATGCTTCATGTTGAAGTAATCGTATACTGCACCGAATGGAAGAGATTTAGCTTCTTCAAGAAGAGCAAGGCGCTCAAACCACTGTCCCTTATCCTCGTACTCACGGAGTTTTGCCAAAGGTTCAAGAAGTGCAGAAAGAACACTCTTCTGTGTTGCTCTTGTTCCTACGATGTATGCACCGATACGGTTAATACTTGCATCAAAGTAATCAAGTCCGATGTGAACTCTGTTAAGTGCGTTTGCACGTGTAATTTCCTTGAACAAGTCTAGAGTCTGATCGTTCATTATTGTTACGTGATCGCTATCCCATCTGATTGGACGGCTTACGTGAAGCATCAATTCTGGTACAAATAGCAATAGCGAAGCAGCCATATCGCTAACATTCTCTGTTTGCTCGTAGTGACCAGTATCAAGTGTGTACATCACGTTGTTCTTTGCGCAATAACTTGCATAGAAGTCGTGAGAACCTACTGTGTAGCTTTCCATTCCGATACCGAATAGTTTTGCTTCAAGACATGGTTTCATGTCTGGCAAGTTCTCTGCAAGAATTTCGTCAAGACTGTTTTTAAGAATCTCACGATAGCGGTTGCGCTCAACAGTGATATCCTTCATACCGTCGTGTACCCAGATGTTCATGATACAAGGGTCGTTCTGTGCCTTACCCATTGCATCTGCAATGCGACGACAACGTTTTGTGTGCTCAATCCAGAAATCACGTATGCTCTTGTCTGGATTTGAAAGAGATAGGTATCCGCTCTTTGGGTGAGAGAAACTTGTTGAGTTGAAATCAAGTTTCAATCCGTTTTCCTTAGCCCAGTCAATCCATCCCTGGAAATGCTTAACCTCAACCTCATCACGGTCAACGAATTTATTTCCGAATTCACCGTATGTCTCGTGAAGGTTCAGGCGGAATGTTCCACCAAGAAGTGATGTAACCTTATTTATATCTTGACGAAGTTCGTCGATGTTGCGTGCGCGCCCTGGGTAGTTACCTGTAGTCTGAATACCACCAGAAAGAGCTTCGTTACGCTCAAATCCCACTACATCGTCAGCTTGCCAGCAATGAAGTGATATTGGAGTCTTCTCCAATGTTTCAAGAGCCTTGTCTGTGTCTATGCCAAGTGCAGCGTAACGCTCTTTGGCAATTTGATAGTTCTTTTCAATTAGTTCTGAATTCATAATTTTAGGTTTTATTATTTTGTTATTTTTAAATATTTATCGTAAGCTTCATCCCAGATTGCCTTGTCTTCTGGCTCGAATATGTTTAGCTGAACAGAGTCGGCAATAAGCTTTCTCATATCCCAAACATCTTTTACCAATCCTGCCGCTTTTGCCTGCATCATAATGTTGCCAATAGCTGTAGCTTCCTGTGGACCGGCAAGTACAGTAACGCCACATGAATTTGCAGTAAACTGATTCAAGTATTTGTTAAGTGAACCTCCACCGATGATATGTAAAGCCTTGATGTCGAAATCGGCAAAGTCTTTCAGCCATTCCAATACCTGTCTATAACGTAGTGCAAGTGAATCGAATATGCAACGGCATATCTCGGCATATCCTTCAGGCACGTGTTCACCGTGATCGGCACAATATTTCTTTATTGCTTCAACCATAGAAGTAGGATTAGCGAATACTGCGTCATCAGGATTAATAAGACTTCTGAAACCTTCCACTTTCATGGCCTCGTTAAGTAGTTCGGCATGTCCCATATCCTTTGTCTCGTGCCATTCTTTTCTGCAACTTTCATACAACCACATACCGCAGATATTTTTTAGGAATCTTGTCGTTCCCTCAATACCGCCTTCGTTAGTGAAGTTAAGTTTGTAGCTTTCTTCATTTATGATAGCGTCTTTTGTTTCAATACCCATAAGGCTCCAAGTACCAGAACTAAGATAAGCGAAATGCTCGTCTTCAGCAGGTACGGCAGCTACAGCACTTGCAGTGTCGTGTCCAGCTACAGCTACAACAGGTATATCACCAAGTCCTGTAATATTCTTAACCTCATCGCTTAGGTTTCCTATCACAGTTCCAGGAGCTGTCATTTTACCGAATTGCTCACGTTTCAGTCCAAGTGTTTCAAGCAATTCTTTTGAAATGTCACCTTCTTTTGGATTAAGCAGTTGTGAAGTAGAGCATACAGTATATTCGCAGATAGCTTTTCCTGTGAGCATGTAACTCAATGCGTCAGGTATGAACATAATCTTGTCTGCACCAGCAAGAGCATCATTCTTAGCTTTCTTCATGGCGTAAAGCTGGAAAATTGAATTGAAGTTCATCAATTGTATTCCAGTTATTCCATAAACGTCTTTTTTAGACATCTGCTCATCGAAGTATTCCTCCATCGTGTTCATTGTGTGAGGGTCACGATAGGCTAGTGGATTGCGAAGAATGTTTCCGTCTTTACCCGTGCATACAAAGTCGCATCCCCAAGTGTCAATACCGATGCTTTCAATCTTTATATTACGCTCGGCTACGATTTTCAGACTCTTTATTATCTCATTGTATAGGGCAAATATATCCCAATACACATGTCCGCCTGTAGAAATCAGATTGTTGTCGAAACGTGTTAGCTCATCCATTTTCACCTTTCCGTCTTCCAGAAAGCCAACGATTGTTCGTCCGCTTGTTGCTCCAAGGTCAACGGCAAAGAAGTGTTTTAGATTTTCCATTGTTTGTAGGTTAGTGTTTATTATGGTGGCAAAGATAGTAAATCAGTGATGTGACAGACTAGATTTTTTGATTTTAAACCCATAATTTTTGTCATTACCATGTTTTTTGATAACTTTGCACAATACAATTTGGTAACATGAAAAAGTTTAAATATCTGGTTACTGATACCAAGGACTTGCTGTGGGGGCTGAATGTCGACACTGTTGGTTATGAGGAGAATCTTCCTGGTGAGGATTATCCAACACATGGTCATGCCGATGGCTTCTACTTCAATGTTGCCAAAGGGCGCATATTGCAAGAATATCAGATGCTTTACGTCAAAGAGGGTGGTGGTATGTTCAAGTCTCATAGTGTGGGAGAAGTTGAATTGCGCAGTGGCGATATATTTCTTCTCTTTCCTGGTGAATGGCATAGTTATCATCCCAATACTAATACTGGTTGGAAATGTTATTGGCTTGGATTTAAGGGACGCAACATGGACGATCGTGTAAATGCAGATTTCTTGTCTCCAGAACATCCTATATATCACGTGGGTTATTCAAGTGAGATTATCCGCATGCTTGATATGGCTTTGCATGTAGCAGACGAGGAGGCTATACATTCTCAACAGGTGCTTGCCGGAATAACTAACTATCTTATCGGGTTGATGTATTCTCTAGAATGCAGCAATCAGTTGCAACAGAATTTTGTGCATACTGATATAGTGAATCGTGCCCGTCAGATGATACGTGAGACATTGGAAGATGGAACGACTATTCAGGAGATTGCAGTGCGATTGGGAATGAGTTATTCTAATTTCAGAAAGATATTCAAGGAGTTCACTGGTTTTTCTCCGTCTATGTATCAGCAGGACTTGAAGTTGCAGCGTGCCAAGGATCTATTGGCGACTACAGATATGACGATAAAGGAAATTGCTTATCAGCTTAATTTCGAGTCTCCTGATTATTTTTCGTCTAAGTTCAGACTGAAGACAGGACTTAAACCGAGTGAGTTTCGTGGTAACGAAAGATAATATATTCATTATATGATAATTGAAATATCAATTATTGAGGCTTAAAAATCATAATTCAAAGCCTTTAAAGGTAAAATAAGGCTATTTTTGCCGAAAGAAAAAACAAATCAATAAAAATATGAAACAGACAGTTTTGGAAGGCCGCGAAGCCTTAAAGAAAGAAATTGATAAGATTGCAGAAGTTGCCGGTTATCTGTGGCAGAACGGATGGGCAGAGCGCAATGGTGGTAATATCACAGTAAACATTACAGAATTGGTGGATGACAAGATTAAGAGTCTTCCTGCAATCAGCGATGTTAAGCAGATTGGTGTTACTTTGCCAGCTTTGAAAGATTGCTACTTCTTTTGCAAGGGAACTGGTAAGCGTATGCGTGATCTTGCACGTGAGCCTATGGATAACGGAAGCATTATCCGTATATTAGACGATTGTGCAAGTTATGTAATCATTGCTGACAATGCTGTTATGCCTACAAGTGAACTTCCTTCACATCTCTCAGTTCATGCACATCTTATAGAAACTGGTTCTCCATATCGTGCTACAGTACATACACACCCTATTGAACTTATTGCAATGAGTCACAACCCTAAGATGATGGGCAAGGATGTGCTTTCTAATTTATTGTGGAGCATGATTCCTGAAACAAAGGCTTTCTGTCCACTTGGATTGGGCATTGTACCTTACGAACTGCCAGGCTCAAACAATTTGGCTCAGGCTACATTGAATGAACTTGAAAACTATGATGTAGTTATGTGGGAAAAGCATGGTGTATTTGCAAAGGGACTTGATGTAATGGATGCTTTCGATCAGATTGATGTCCTTTCAAAGAGTGCCAAGATATATATCAATTCACGTTGCATGGGATTTGAACCTGAAGGAATGAGTGAAGCACAGATGAAAGAAATGACAGAAGCGTTTAACCTCCCAAGGTAAAATGATACAAATAAAAAGAGGACTTAGTTTTATATGCTTTTAAAACTAAGTCCTCTTTTTTTATTATATGGATTTTATATCTAACCCTAGTATTATATGCCTTATTCGGTATTGATTTTTTTATTACTTTTCCATAAGTGTTTAATAATAGAAAAAAGATAAAACCCAAAAAGTTCCAAAAATTATAAATAACCTCCACTTTAAGCGTAAGTTGCTATTTTATAGTATGTTAAGTGGTGGAGGATAACCTCCACTATCATCCACTATCCTCCACTAAAATTTGCTATTTTCTACGATAAAATAGATGATATGTTTAGACTACTACTTTGAAAGTTTGGCAATACTAAAAGAATATAATGGAAATTTATTTACGATATATTAATTAATAACCATATCGTTGATACAACTAAAAACATTAGTAACGATAAAACGCAAACGTTTGATCAATGGAATGCAAACTTTATAACGATATAATGGAAACGTTTGATCGTAGAAATAGAAACTTTATAACGACATAACGCAAACGTTTGATCGATAGAACGGTTGGTGGGTGATGAATAATAGAAACTTAGTAACGATAAAACCGAGATATCCTTCACTATAGCAGAAACTCTGTATCGTGAAACAGATTTATTACCAGCAGCAAAGCCGTATAAACGCAACGATGATATAATTAGTTTCTACGACATACCGTTGAGTGATTAGGCTCTAATCACTCTGCACTTTGCGATAAAACATTGAGTGATTAGGCCCTAATCACTATTTAATAAAATATCTGAATGATATTTCTTCCAAAGAATCAGGCAATTTAATAATTTGGAATAAAACGCTAAAAATAGGTGTGTTTTCGACTTTAATGTCACTTTTACCCCGATAATGTCACTTAATGTCACTCGCTAAAGCCCGATAAACAGGGCGTTTGTGACAAAGTGACATTAGTGACATTAAAAAAACTTTTCTGGTGTGCGGAAAAATCTATTAAATATTATTGCTGTCCGATAAAACTAAAAATATGATATAGATAGTTCCCGAAGCCCTTTAAAATAAGACTTCGGGATCATTATTTTGTAGAACAAGCCTCCTTAATCAAAAAAGTGATAGTTCTGGCGGACTCTCTGCCTTCTCTTTCAGATATGTTTCCCAATCTTTTTCGGGGTAGTTGAATAAACTATAAAAATCAACATAATACATAAGTGTTATTCTGATCATAGTCGCTAATCCCGAAAAGCTCCAAGAACGAGTCAATCCCTTCTTCATGATCGTTAGAAGCAGATTGGCAATGAGAGTTACCCATATTTGTATCTTTATAGCGTTGGCACTTTCCCCATAGAAATATTTTAATGGAAAGTTTTGCTTTATCTGTTTGAAGAGCAACTCAATTTCCCAGCGTTTCCTATACATGTCAATGATTTCAGTGGGCTCAGATTCCATGTCGTTGGAAAGCAATGGGATAAGTTTTTTCTTTTTTTCATCCACATAAGTTATAATCCGTGAATAATGAATGATATCTTTCTCTTTTAGATGCTTTGTAAAACAGACATGTTGTATTCTCACTTCCATAAGTCCATTAGGCGTTTGATACATAGTATCATTCAATACTCTGTATTTCAAGTTCTTTTTCATCTTCGTAACATAGATTACTCCTTTTTGCGTCATCTCTTCTAGTTTTTCGTAGTCAATGTAAGCCCGATCCATTGCCATGATATCGCCTTTATGCAATACCGCAGGTCTGAGCATAAATGAGTCATTGGTGGCTGCAGAGGTAAACTTTATATCAGAAGGAACTCCTTCATTTGCATAGATTACTGTGTGAACCTTAATACCGCCTTTCTTCTTGCCTGTTTTAGGATGACGTCCAACACCTTTAAAGAGTAGGTTCGAAAATAGAGAGATGGTTGTGGAGTCTATTATTTGCAGCTGTTTCATCCATTTAGGTTCCTTACCACTTCGGCTGTCCGATGAAAGACGAGTGTGATAAGTAGCATACAAATCACGGTATATAGCCTCAAATACTGCATCTGGACGCCTCTTGTTGGCATCTGACAATGTGCTGCGGGATGTCATCATGTTAATACCTAGGTGACAGAGTTTACGCGCTTCAGCTTGCAGTGAGGTACTTATCTCGCGAAGAGAATCAAAACGCATAATTACGGCATAGAGCATTACAACCAGATGAGTCCAGCTGTCGAAGCGCTTAATATAACGTTCTCCACCATTTTCACGACTGATTTCAATAATTTTAGACTTATCAAGTAATTTTATTACCTGACTATAGAGCGGCTGTCCGATAAAATGTGTACTTTTGCCCATGTGTTAGATTTATTTTGTGGTAAAGACAAAGATAACACATTTTAGGCTGAACTCAGAAATGAATTCAGCCTTTTTTGTTATTACTCAAAAAGTTTTATCGGACAGCAATAATTAAATATGAATTTTATAGCCTATTCAACAATCCCGAAAAAGACGGGAAACATATCGGAAAGAGAAGGTTGATAGTCCGCTAGAACCATTACTTTTTAATTGAGGGGGCTTGTTCTGCAAAAAAAGAACCCGAAGCGCCATTTAAAAGGGCTTCGGGAACTATTTACATGCTATCCCATATTTTATTGGAAAGCAATAAGTAACAATCTAATCTAATGTAAACCTTAAAGTCTTAATATCATCACTGCTACTACCTATCATAACATCAAAATCACCGGGTTCGAACTTGTAATCAAGATTCTGATTATAAAATTTCAGATCGTCGGGAGTTATCGTGAATGTAACAGCCTTGGTTTCTCCTTGTTTTAGGGATATGCGCTGAAACCCTTTCAACTCCTTTACAGGACGTGATACACTGCCCACAAGATCGCGGATGTACATCTGAACTACTTCGTCAGCATCATAACTGCCGGTATTGGTAACATCTACCGATACCTTTATTTCTCCGTTTTCACTAAGATGGTCACTACTCAACTTGGGTTCACCATATGAGAATGTGGTATACGACAATCCGTAACCGAATGGATATAGGGGAGCATTGTCGATATCAAGATAATTGCTACGGAACTTGGTAAACCATTTACCTTCTTCAAGTGGACGTCCTGTATTGAGATGACTATAATATATAGGTATCTGACCTACGCTCTTTGGCATGGTGACGGTAAGTTTGCCACTGGGCGACTTCGCTCCGAAGAGTACATCGCAGATAGCATCTCCAGCCTCGCTACCTCCAAACCAGACATTAAGTATGGCAGGAAAGTTCTGACTCTCCCATGTCATGACTGTTGCACGACCTGCAAAATTAAGAAGTACGATAGGTTTGCCTGTATTCTTGAGTGCGGTAAGAAGATCGTGCTGGGCATCGGGCATATCCAGATTGCTACGGCTGCTGCACTCACCACTCATTTCTGACGACTCGCCCACTGCGGCTACTATCACATCGGCATCGGCTGCTACTTTTAGTGCTTCGTCGAGCATCTCCTTAGCCGAACGCTTATCGCGCATTTCACGACCAAACATAGTTGCGTTCTTCTCCATTACTGAATCGTACATCAGATTGGAGCCTTTGGCATATAAGATTTGGGCTTTATTGCCTACTGCATCTTTCATAGCCTGATACAGTGATTTGTATTTATCCGCACGTGCTGCTACACTCCACGTTCCGGGCATGTTGGCACTGGTATTTGCCAATGGACCTATGAGGGCTATTCTGCCTGTTGGTTTAAGTGGAAGAAGATTGTCTTGATTCTTAAGCAAGACAAATGTTTCGGCAGCTATACGACGTGCCTCTGCACGATGTTCTGGGGTATAGATTTCTTTGGCTGCACGTTTAGCATCACAGTACTTGTATGGGTTGTCGAACAGACCTAACTTGTATTTTGCCTCTAATATACGACGGCACGCCTGATCGATAGCCTGAATTGACACTTTACCCTCGTTTAATGATTTCTCAAGTGTACCAATAAAGCCATCGGATACCATATCCATATCGGTACCTGCATTCAAAGCCAGTGTTGATACTTGTTGCAAATTGCCCATGCCATGAGCTATCATTTCAGATATGGCTGTAAAATCGGTTACTACAAAACCCTTAAAGCCCCACATGTTACGAAGTACATCTGTAAGAAGCCATTTATTGCCTGTGGCCGGTACTCCGTCAACGACATTAAATGATGTCATCACGCTACCTGCGCCGGCATCTACTGCTGCTTTATAACCGGGCATGTAATCATTGAACATACGCCAATGACTCATATCCACGGTGTTGTATTCACGACCGGCCTCTGCTCCTCCGTAGAGTGCAAAATGCTTTACGCACGACATAATGGTATTGTTGGCCTTGAGGTCATTGCCCTGATAGCCCTGAACCATCGCTTTGGCAATTTGTGCATCAAGGTAGGGGTCTTCGCCATTGCCTTCTGACATTCTGCCCCATCGTGGATCACGACTGATGTCGAGCATAGGACTGAACGTCCAGCATATTCCGTCGGCGGATGCTTCGATGGCAGCTATGCGAGCACTCTCTTTGATGGCGTTCAGATCCCAGCTGCATGATAATGACAATGGAATAGGGAACACAGTCTCATACCCATGAATGACATCCATACCAAAGATAAGCGGAATCTTAAGGCGGCTCTGTTCTACAGCCAACTTCTGCACTTCTCGTATCTTTTGAGTTCCTTTAAGATTGAAGAGTCCGCCTACCTCTCCTCTTTTTATTTTGTCTGCCACGTTGCTGCTCTTTGCCTGACCGGTGACTATATCGCCGGTAACAGGTAGATTGAGTTGACCTATTTTCTCTCTCAGGGTCATCTTACTCATCAAACGGTCTATGAATGTATCCATATTTGGATCGTCTGAGGCTGAGGCAGAACTAGCACAAAATGTAAATGCGGCGAATGCCATTACTAATATGTTTCTCTTATTCATCATATTATCAGTTATTTATTGTAAATCCTAATTTTTGCAGACCTGACTGTACTTCAGGACAACTCATAAACAAATGCCACAACAAACCTGTACGATAATTCTCTATCATCGGAGCAATAGTGAGCTGGTCTATTGCCAGATAATGGGGGGCAGTCCAATTGGCTGTCTCGGAGAAGGCATCGTAAAATCCGTACTTTCCCCATATCCAAGAACCTTTATTCCAAAAGTATTTTAGGGCTGCCATAGACTGTTGTGGGGTATAAGGGAATGATGATAGGGCTGCCGTCGGGGTGATGACACCTAAATCATTGCCAGGTGAGTGGGCTGAATATCCATCAATGGAATAACTTGCGGTGAGACCCCAGCAGTCTTTACCATAGCCTTTGTATCCTTTGGGGTTGCGGACACAATATTCATAATCGCTCATGGCATGATTACGGGTAACATTCCAATAATTGGCATACTCGTCTGTAAGACCTTTAGGACATAGGCCAATATAAGAATACTGCGACCAGAAAAGGGGACCGCCAAGTTGTTCGGCACCATTATGTTTCAACTCAAGCGGATAACCGAAGGGAGCTGCGCTGCTCTTGATGGCACCACTACGTGCCCAGCCTTCATGATAGCATTCGGTGGGGATAGAATGGGTAGGTGATGATGCTCCAAGGATATAGGCGATAAGGCATTCGTTATATCCCTGCAAGGGAAAATTCATATCCCATGCGTAATCGGGTGACCAATGCCAGTATATAACGTTTTTGCCTCCATTGCGATACCAATCGTACTCCATACTACGCCACAATGTATTTATCTTATCGGATAGTGCGCGTTCTGAACTATTGCCATCCTTGAAGTACTGACGTACACATAGCAGACTCTGCATCATAAATGAGCTTTCTACCAAATCGCCACCGTCGTCTTTTGTGCCGAACGGTTTTACTTTGCCGGTAGATCCATAAAGCCAATGAGGCCACATGCCATGAAATCTATCTGCAGTAGAAAGGTAATTTACGATTTTGGTCAAACGGGCTACGCCGTCTGTACGACTGATAAAACCTCGGTCTATACCGACAAGAAGGCCTGCCACTCCAAAACCACTACCGCCAAGGGTTACGACATCACGGTCGTTTTCGGGATAATTATTGTCTAGATGTATTCTCTCGTAAGCCATGCCCGATGTGGGGTCGGCACCATCCCACATATAGTTGAGATGTACCTTCTCTATATAGTCTAGCATCGCATCGTCACTTGCAAATGAGGTAGGCCTGCTTGCCGTTTCGGGTGCCGGTTGCGCCGGACTTTCACTGGTCTCGCCAGCCTTGCATGATACAAAGGTCATTGCAAGAAGTAACAAAACTGATAGTTTATTCTTTATCATATACAAAATCATTTTATAATAGTTTTAGATAATTCGGAACGTCCTGTTTCTCCCAAAGCCTCTATGGTAAAATAGTAGCGGCTGCCAGTATCCATGCCTCTGAAATCGTAAGATGTACTACCTAGCACGGTAATACTATTGTACAGTTTATCAGGTGCTACACCATAATAGATGTTATAGCCGTAAGCTCCTGCAGATGGTTTCCATGAAAGGTATGCGTTGCGTGTGTCTTTGGCTGAGCGGATAACGCGGAATAGTCTTACCGCTGAAGGTCTGTTACCGTCTGTATTTCCAAATACTCTAATCTCTGACAAGCAGAAATATCCTGACGAGGGCATATGCAGATTTTCCACTTTAATATACCTTGTACGTAATACCGACTTCAACTCTACATAATCGTGTGGGGCGTCTTTAGCATTATCACTCTTGTCTACAACGAGTTGCCAGTCTGTACCGTTATCACTTGACCAGATACGATACTGATAGTATAGGTCGTTAGCGCGATTGTCCTGTACAGTCTTGTAATCATAGAAGTTGAGCTGTATAGCCTTGACACTTTTTATTGCACCCAGATCAAGCTGTGCCCATTCGCCCGGATTGCCAGTCTTGGCTGTCCAATATGTGCGCATGTCCTCGTCTGTAAGACTGGAAGCAACATAGATACTGTCGGAGGATGACACTGTTGCTTTCTTGCCATAAGAGAGAAGCATCCAACCAGTGAAACGGTGTGATGGATCTTTGATGTCTTTATCGGCATTCCAACATGGATAATCGCCGAAGGCAGTATTAGAATACATCACCCCATCTCTGTCAAAAGCCATAGGATAAAGGCCTATACGACGCTCAAACTTATACTTCAAAGAAAGCATACATGTAGCGACATGCCAATAATTTCCTTTCAAGTCGACGAAAGTTCCACCATGACCTGAACCTTGAACGAAACCACCGGGTTTGTAGCACATCGGGTTATGCCGCTGATAAGTAAAAGGCCCCAATGGATTGTCACCTACATAAACGCCATCGGCATATATTTTAAATTCGGTACCGGGACCGCCATATTGAAGATAGTACTTGCCGTCATGTTTCGTCATATAGGCTCCTTCCATAAAGGGCTTTAAGGTGGTATCATCGTCATTGTTCATACCAAATCTTTCCCAGCCATGATGCTTAGGATCAAGCATTACTACATCGTGAATCTTGCTTATAGGCAGAAAATTGTCACGACTCAACTCGACTGCCTTTATGGGATATTCGTTGCTGGAACCATAGTAAAGATACAACTTGCCGTCATCATCGAGAAAGAGACACGGATCCCAGGATGGAAGTGTGCTGCATCCTACTGCCTGACGCCAACGTCCTGACCATGGATTGAGCGTATACCAGATAGGTAAGCCTTTATAGGTGGAACCTGTATAGAAGAGTGTGTCACCTGATACATAAGCTGCGGGGGCGCACTGATCATCGTCCGTGGGAAAACGCTGAAAGGAGGCTGTACAGAAATCCCAATCGCTAAGATTACGTGAATAATGAAAGCCTGCCTGATTGGTAGAAAAGAGCATATAGTGGCCTTTATAGGTAAGTGCCATCGGATCTGCTGAAGATCGGAACGAACCTTGCGACTTAACATTATCATCGTACGACTCGTAGTTGTAACTTATGTTGAGTGGGTTACAAAACGTTGTCGTCCCTGTATGACAAGGGTCGTACCAGGGCGTGGACTGAGCGCTGCGTCGGGGTAACGAAACGGATGTATCCTTTCGTTGCATCATCGTAATATCTATATTGCGATCGCTTCGTTTTCTGATGACATTAGCGAAATCCTTACCGGGATAATATACATAAAGGTGTAAATCTGTGTCGGTTGCAGTAAGATTATATACGCCATCGGCATTGGTATTGCAATGACTGGGACTGGCGAAGAACATAACTGTTGCACCCGAAAGGGGGTTGCCATCTGTATCGGTAATTCGGCCTGTAATCTGATAAGTATCGTGTACAGGAATATAATAATTACTTACTTGTCCTTTTACTACTTTTATAGTATCTGAAAAATCATAGGAGTTAATGCTCCTTGCCGAAGCAGGAAGCATTAATAATATGAATAGTATAATATAGTTAGTTCTTGTCATTACTTATCTATTGGTTCTTTATTCAAATCAGGATTGTCTGAAAGTTGATCGAACGGAATAGGGTAATATGTCTTGGCTTCGGTCCATCCATACTTGCCTAAAACGGAAGCTGCCTTTCCTGTACGGACCAAGTCGTTGTAACGTTCTCCCCACTCGCAGCATAGTTCCATGCGGCGCTCGTCAAGAATTTGGTCGACAGTAACGTTGTTTATAGCTGGCATATTGGCACGTGCTCTTACGAGGTTGAATGGTGTATCGCCATTCTTACTTAGACGAACCTTTGCCTCTGCATTCATCAGGAGTACATCGGCATAGCGAAGTATACGGATATTATTATTTGAACCGTATTTGGTACGTCCTGAAGTTAACTCATTCTTAGGAGTATAAGCTTTACCGTTCCAACAGTCTGTCTGGGTAGGATTCTGTAGTGGACGGATGACGTCACCACTTGGAGTTGTTGTTCCTGCTTCTAGGAATGATGTGGTGTATCTAACTGTTTCGCCTCTATCCTTAGCCCAGTCGCGGAATGATTTGTACAGACCGATAAATCCCCATCCTGAAATATCTCCATCATTGGCCGGACCTTGGAATACAAACCACTGATCGGCATCTACCATATCACCTGATCCTAAACCGAAGTCGGTACACTGGCACTCTAGCAAACTTTCATCGCACAGTTTTCCGGGTATCTTAAACAACTCATAGAAGTCGGGATATAAATGGAATTTATTGCTATTGATGATATCGTTGGTGAGATCTTCAACTTTTGCATAGTCGCCTTCGTTAAGATATATCTTTGCTGCCAAAGCCTCTGCAGTATATGCTGTAGCTGCTCCTACATGCTCCATCTCGTTAGGACGAACTTTGGGGCAGTTGTCTATAGCGTACTGCAAATCGCCAAGAATATAATTGTACACTGATTTCACCGTAGAACGGGTGAGGTTTGTCTGACTATTGCTACTCAGAATAGTTACAGGACCAAAGGCCTGTGTAAGGCGCCAGTATGCATAAGCTCTAAGTATTCGAACCTCTCCTTGATACGATTTGTTGGTTGTAAGGACTGCACTATTTGTGGTGTTTTCCGCGTAATTATTGAGTGATTCTAAAGCTGCATTGGCAACCTTAATCATACCATAATACTGATTCCACATCTCGTTGAGTCCCCAGAAGGTATTATCATAATTATACCCAGTAGGATCATTGGTCTTTCCTCCGAACTGATTCAGGATAGCCTGATCATCTACACGACCTGACCATACATCATCATCGCGGATAATAGAAAGCGGCCATATTACCCAGTGCATACCTCCTGTACGGAGTTTTGCGTATACACCTGACACAGGCTGGTACATATTAGCCACATCTGTGAAGTCCACGTTTTTTTCGGGCACGCTGTTTTCGGGATCTTTATCCAGATAACTACTGCATGAAGTAATAGCAAGCAATAATGTGCCAACAGCTATAACAGATATATATTTATTAATTTTCATTGTACTAAATTTTATGCGTTAGAATTGTATTTGAATACCAAATGTATAAGTTGCAGTTATAGGATAGACCTCTGTATCCCAACCTTGTGCATCACTTAGCTCAGGTGTGAATGAATTAGCTGAGAAGGTAGTGAATGGGCGGTCGGCTGTGGCACTGAGGCGTATGCTTGGAAGTGTGTAACTACCCATCTTTATATTTTTGAATGTATAACCTAACGTAACATTCTGGATGCGGAAATAATTTGCACTTTCTACAAAGAATGAGTTAACACGCTGATCTGATATATTCCAGCCACGGATAAGTGCAGCGGCAGATGGATAAGTATTGGTAGAGCCTTCGCCTGTCCAACGGTTCTTAAACTGGTCGTAATCAAAGTTGTAGTTGCTCTGAGCATAACGTAGAGCGCGTTTGCGGTTATACATCTTTGCTCCAGACTGACCGTATGTACTTACTTCAAAATCAAGATTTTTCCAAGAGAAGCCTGCATTAATGCCGTAAGTGAACTTAGGTATATAAGAGCCAAGTGCCTGACGGTCGTTACCATCAACAATACCGTCGCCATTTTTATCTTCATACTTGAAGTCACCAGGCTGCAGACCATTCTTCACGGCTGTAGGATCGGCTGCACACTCAGCTGCAGTCTGATAAATGCCGATAACCTTATATCCATAGAATGAGTTCATTTCTTCACCTACTATATTAACTGTTTCGCCACCTTTGATAATACTTGGGCCACCAAGATCTTTAACTCGGTTTTTAAGTACCGAAATATTAGTTCCAATATGATATTTGAAGTCTTTGCCTACACGGTCTGACCATGTAGCAGACAGATCAAATCCTTCGTTTAGAATCTTACCATAATTGCCAGCAAGTGTTTGATTACTGAAGGCTATCTTAGGAGATATGACAGCATGTTTGGTCATGCGGTGGAAATAGTCTGCATCTACATTTAACCTTCCCTGAAGGGTAGAGAAGTTAAGACCTGCGTTGATTTCATCTACAACTTCCCACTGTAGCCAACTGAAATATGATGTGTTCTGATATCCGGGTAGTGTAGTGTTACCAAATACGCCTGATGAACCATTACCTGTTGTTATACTTGCGAATCCATCACTTGCAGCAACGTGGTCGTTACCAAGACGTCCCCAGCTGGCACGTAACTTAAGATATTCTATTGCGCTCTGATTCTTCATAAACGGCTCTTCGGTTACGACCCATGATGCACCTACAGATGGGAAATAGCCCCATTTGTCCTGATACTTAGATGAACCGTCGGCACGCATTGTGAACATGAGGTAATACTTTCCGGCATAATCGTAGTTCAAACGTGCAAAATATGACAGACCGCGATATGTTGATCCATTATCTGATAGAGTGATGCCTGTTGAATTTCCCTGACTGAGATACTGGTATTCTTCTTTACCCTCAGGTACATTAACAGCAGTTCCACTTAAGAAGCGATACTTTTCCTGTCGCATTGACATACCTAGCATAGCACCAAAGTTGTGCTGACCATAACTGTCGCGATAGGTCATGATATTATCCCATATATAGTTGTCATAGCTTGTAGTGCTCTTAGTTAGACTAGTTGTTGCATTCTGTTGCCAGCTACTAACATAATATGTAGGTGTGAAAACCTTTCCGTTAATGTTCTGATAATTATAGTTTACACTCGTCTTTACGTTAAGTTTCTCAGGTATCAGATTAATCTGTGCATAAAGATTTGTAAGATACTGATGAGAATCGTTCTTTGAGTTAAAGTAATTAGCTGTAGCTACAGGATTGTAGAAATTGGAAGTAAAACCAACACTTGAGGGTGATGCATACTTGTTAGGGAATGAACTTGTGTTATTAGCATCGTATACAGGATAAATACCTGGAGCATTAAAAGCCTGCTGCCATGCGCTGTTGTTAGGCAATACCTGATTGGAAATGCTAACCACACTACTAAAGCCTACTTTCAACCATGATGTGGCGTCATAATCGAGAGCAGCACGGAAGTTGAGACGTTTGTAATTGTTTTTAACATCCATAACTCCGTCTTGATAGAGGTAACTCATACCTAGAGAATAAGTGGTTTTCTCGCTACCGCCTGTGATACCAAGGCTGTGATTGCTTATAATAGCTGTACGAAGCAATTCTTTATACCAGTCTGTATCACTGCCAAAAGTCCAATCGTGAAAATCTGAACCGGAATAGCTACCACCATATTTATCTATTGATGATTTTATGATTGGAGAATAAGCATCGTAGTTTGCCTCAAGAAGCATTGTTGCGTACTGCTGAGAATTTGCCATCTTAAGAACATTGGTAGCTTTCTGGAAACCTACATATCCATCATAGGTAATCTTTGCTGGCTGGTTCTTCTTTCCTTTTTTTGTGGTAACAATAACAACTCCGTTGGCTGCTCTTACACCATAAATAGCAGCAGCAGAGGCATCTTTTAATATTGACATTTCTTCAATATCCTCATTGTTAAGAAAATTGATATCGTCATAAAACATACCGTCTACTACATAAAGAGGTGAACTGTTGGCAAATGAACCAGCTCCGCGTATTCTGACTGTTGGTCCTGAACCAGGAGTACCACTGCTTATTACATTTACACCGGCTACTTTGCCTTGTATTGCAGTCATAGGTGACGTAGAAGGAACAGAACTGATATCTGCTGATTTGATTACAGTAATAGGTGATGTTAAATCTTTTGCTTTTGCAGCTCCATAACCAATAACAACAATGTCTTCAAGATTTTGCATATCGTCCTCTAACGTTACTTTCATATCCGACGATGCCTTAACCTTTTTAGCTTTCATTCCAACAAATGAAAAATTTACTGTCGCACCTGATGATACATCTTTAATAGTGAACTCACCATTCATATCAGTCACGGATCCGTGACTTGTACCATCAACCATTACTGTAGCTCCAACAATAGGCTGATTCACCTTGTCGACTACAGTTCCTTTTATTGTATTGTTCTGAGCAAAACTCAGTTGAATAATAAAAAATGAGATGAGTAATAAATAAAACTTTTTTTTCATATCAATGTATTTAGGTTAATAATTGTTTCACGCTACAAAAGAAGTAATATTATCCTTTAATAGCAAAAAATAAAATACGCTACGACTACGATACCATATAATGTCACTACGATTTTAGTACGTTTTAGTCTGTAACTAATTAATTATCAATAGATAACAAAAATAATATTTTTAGAAATATTT
Source organism: Prevotella sp. (assembly GCF_051059605.1). Taxonomy (GTDB): domain Bacteria; phylum Bacteroidota; class Bacteroidia; order Bacteroidales; family Bacteroidaceae; genus Prevotella. The sequence continues at coordinate 2,037,010 of NZ_CP050883.1, read as the reverse complement.
TTTTGTTGAATGATAATAAAAATGTATATTTGCAATTCATTAACTATTATACCATGTTATGTACTTAAATTTGAAGAAATCTTATTTTGTAATCTTATTACTGATAATAATACCTGTCAACTCATACGCATCTGAACCAATGCCTATCGTTACAAACTTTGCACCATCCAAATATAATGGAGATTTGCAAAACTGGTCGTGTACGCAAGATGTATATGGAAGAATGTTCTTCGGTAATAATAAAGGACTACTCTCGTTTGATGGATACAACTGGACTCTAACTCCTATGCCGGGAAACGGTGTTGTAAGGTCGGTAATGGCTGACGGGAATAGAATATACGCAGGGGCGTATACTGATTTCGGATATTTCGAACAAAACTTATATGGACAATATGTGTATACTTCGCTATGGCCCAAAAACTACAAGGCGCATAACGATGAGATATGGAACATCATTAAAACGCCAAACGGACATGTGTATTTCCAATCGTTCTGCTCTTGGTTTGACTATTACAAAGGTAAAATAACATCTCATTTCGATTCTAAGAATATGCCTCTTTACTTTTTCTCGCTAAATAAGGAGATATATGTACAAATGATTAATGGGGATTTCTATTTGCTTCGTAATAATAGGTTTGTACACCTTCTGGATAGGAAATCTTATGGGGATGATAATGTAGTAGCAGCATTACCATATAGCAATAATAGAATACTGCTTTTAACAGAACATAACGGTATATTTCTTTTCTCGAAAGGTAAACTGACAAAATGGAGAACAAAGATTGATAATGACCTGATGAAATACCAAGTAAACAGAGGAGTAATATTAGGACAATCCACAATCATAATAGGAACTATATCAAACGGAATATATGCCATAGATAATAATGGACGCAGTAAATGGCATTATAATATAGAAAACCGACTATATGATAATACTGTATTACGACTATTCATCGACAGGGAAAACAATATATGGGCGGCTCTGGATATAGGAATATCACTTATACATACGGGAATCCCTCTTACATTATTACGTACTGACAATTTCAACCAACCTATTGGAATGGTTTATGGAATGAGTATTGTCAACAATAATGCATATATCGGAACTAATCTTTCTGTTTGGAGGTATGATATAGCAAAAGGAATAATAAATCAGGTAAAAAAGACTGATGGACAAAACTGGTATGTAGCGAGATTCGGCAATGATATATTTGCTGGAAATAACTTGGGTACTAGGGTAATAAATGGTAACGAGAGTGTTAAGATGCCGGGGGCTATAAATGGAAGCACTAGTATAAGAGAATACTCTTATTACGGACAAACAGCTCTCATAGAATCGTCATACAGTTTCTTCAGAATATACAGAAAAGTTGGTGGTAAATGGATATTCTCAAATTCCTTAACAGGATTTTCTATGCCTATAAGTGAATTTGAAATAGACAATAGCGGTGTGATATGGGCTGCACAAATGAGCAAAGGACTTTTTAAGATAGAATTGTCTAAAGATCTAAAGAGAATAGTTCACTGGCACTACTATAAATCTATGCCCGGGACTGTATATTCGGGTAAGATGCACGTACTGAATATTCGGGGTCGTGTAATATTCTCTGATGGATATAAACTTTATACATATGATGATATACAAAAGCGTATAATCGAATATAATGAACTAGATAACATTTGTAAAAAAGGTGTTATCTCGGCAATAAATATCGATAATAACACATTCTGGATTGCTGATGAAAACGGATACTCGAAGGTTCACTTCAATGGACACAGATACTATACTGAGGTATTCATACCAAGTGCCATATTCGGTCTGGAATGTAATACTAGTAGTAATCCTATCTACGTTAACGGTAATGATGCGTTCTTTTTCATGAATAATGGAATAGGTTGTTACAGAAGCAACTCCGGATACATCAAGAACACTAAATACATACTTAAAATAACAAAGGTTGGTAATTATGATTCGGACAACAAATTGCATCTGTTATCTTGCAATGATGAAGTGGAGAGCATATCAACAAACGACAATATTTCGATTGCTCTATCCTACCCAAATTATAATAATGAAAAGTATATATTCAAATATAAATTGGAAGGATCGGGAACGAATATAAACTCACAGTCGGAATCACCAAATGTGGTTTACAACAGTTTAAACTATGGTGATTACAAGTTTACAGCTACTGTTTGTTCTGTATCGGGTAAGGTATTGGGGCAAATGGTATATAGGTTCAGTCATAACAGACCTTTACTATTATCTTGGGTTGCTTTTATATTCTACGCTATATTACTATATATTATCATTCACATATACATTAACTGGCGTTCGAACAAACTGATACGTATAAATCAAGAAAAAGCCAATGATGAACTTATGCGCAAGAGTTTGAAAGTATTGGAGCAGGAACAAATTATAGCTCAACAGCAAAAGTTGTTGCTTGAAAATGAGATAGAGGTGAAAGGGAAAGAAATGGCCAGTCTGGCTTTGGCTAATGTAGCAAGGAAGAACTCTGTGGAAGCTATAAAGGATGCATTACGTGAAAAGGAACGAACGGGTTCATTAAGTAGAAGAGATATAGATAGAATGCTTAGTATGATAGACAACAATGATACGGATCAGTTCTGGTCTGTATTTCAAAATAATTTTGATCTTATACATAAGAATTTCTTTCGCAATCTACACAAAAAATATCCAAATATAACTCCGTCTGACTTAAGGTTTTGTGCTCTTCTCCGTCTGAATCTCAACACGAAGGATATTGCCAGATTTACTAATCTTACAATACGTGGTGTTGAAGGTGCAAGGTATCGTCTACGCAAGAAAATCGATATTGCGGCAGACAAGTCTCTAACAGATTTTCTAATTGAATTTGAGTAATTAGTGACATTAAAAAAACTTTTTCTGGTATACGGAAAAAACTAAATAATTCTAGAATATGTTGTACATAATACTTTAAGGATTATAATTAGATAATTATGGAAAGTTATATTTCCATTCTACAACAAATAGAATATTTTTTATATATTTGCAAGTAGTATTTGTTAATATATTATCTTTGTCATGGGAAGAAAAAAAGTATATAGATATTTTATGAGATGGCTGAGGCTGTTTATTATGCTCTCTGGTTTATGGACAATGGGATTTGTAGTTAATGAAATGCCATTTAAACAATCCTGCAGAATACTTGTTTCCTCATTTGTATTTGGCTTGGTGTTGTCTTTAACAGTAATATTAGAGGATGTGTATAAGAAAAAAAAGAAAATGAAATAATATCATTCTCTTACTTACTGATAAAATAGGCTAGTAAAAAATCATTCATGTCCAGAACTCATTTTGCTGTGAATCGGTCATCGTTGCGCCACATTGCGGACAAGTCTTTCCATTCCATTTATAAATTCTGTCGCTTCCGCAATTCAGACATAGACGTCCTGACTCTGATTGGAATGATGGAGCTGCATCTCCTATAGCACCTCCCACAACAAGAGGTTGCAGGGTGTGACAGTCCGGACAAGACATGGTGACAATATGCTGCCCCATGAAGCCTACACCTTCGTAAATGTCAGCTTCATATCCGCACTTAATGCATTTGTATTTCTTCTTGATAGCCATTTGTTATAATTAATATGCTGATGCAGATGTAATTATTAACATACAAATATTATTCTGTCTAAGAATATAATTAAGATGTTGCACGTAGCTAATCTAATTATATAATGGGCATTTGAAGAGTTTTTTATCTTCATGAAAAGAAGATAAAGAAGCTCCGGAATATATATTCCAGAGCTTTTTTATTTATTTTGCAGCCAATACTTCAACTTCTACTAGTGCACCCTTTGGCAGAGCTTTAACTGCAACGGCTGAGCGAGCAGGATAAGGCTCATTGAAGAATTGAGCGTAGATCTCGTTCATAGCAGCGAAGTCACCCATATCTGCCATGTAGACAGTTGTTTTTACAACATGGCTCAAATCAGTTCCGGCTTCCTTTAGAATGTTACTTGCATTCGTCAAAGCCTGCTTTGTCTGTTCCTTTATACCACCTTCAACGAAGTCGCCTGTTGCTGGATCTATTGGAATCTGACCTGAAGCGAAGACAAAACCGTTTACCTCGATAGCCTGGCTATAAGGACCTATAGCTGCAGGCGCGTTGTTTGTGTGAATAGCTTTCATAATTAATATTATACTTTTAGATTTGAATTATTCGTTATTGTTATTCCTTTATCCTCAAGAGCCTTGCGAATCTCATCTATATGCTCTTGATTCTTTGTCTCCATCGTTACGCGTAGTATACATGCATTCACCTTATTTCGGTTTCCTGTTCTGTCATGATGTACACTTGTTATGTTTGCGCCTTTGTTAGCAATAACCATACAAACATCAACGAGTTTACCAGGTTGGTCATCAAGTTGCATATCAAGAGTACACAGACGACCGCTTTTGGCGAGACCTCTGTTGATAACTCTGTTGAGAATAGTAACGTCAATGTTTCCTCCACTCACAATACAAACGGTCTTTTTACCCTTTACAGGAACTTTATTGAACATCACAGCGGCAACACTTGCGGCGCCAGCCCCCTCGGCTATCATCTTTTCTGATTCAATGAGTTTCAGTATTGCTGCGCATATCTCGTCTTCGCTGACGGTAACAACTTCATCAACATATTTTGAACAAGTTTCAAAAGTAAGTTTGCCTGGTTCTTTTACTGCAATACCGTCAGCAACAGTAGATACCGATGAGAGACATTCTCTTTTTTTGTCGCAGAGACTTTTCTGCATGCTTGGTGCACCTTCTGCCTGAACACCATAAACCTTTATCTTTGGGTTGAGGCTCTTTATGGCAAATGCCACTCCAGAGATAAGTCCTCCACCACCAACAGGAACAACAACTGCATCAAGGCTAGGTAACTGTTCCATGAGTTCAAGTCCGATAGTGCCTTGACCGGCGATTACATTCTCATCATCAAAAGGATGTACGAAAGTATAACCTTTTTCGTCGTGTAGCTGCAGTGCCTTTTGATATGCGTCATCATAAACTCCTGGTACAAGACAAACGTCTGCACCTAGCCGTCGTGTAGCTTCTACCTTACTTATCGGAGCTCCTTCTGGCAGGCAGATAAGGCTTTTCACTCCCATAGCTGTAGCACCTAGTGCCACACCCTGAGCATGGTTTCCAGCAGAACAGGCAACAACGCCCTTCGCCTTTTCCTCTTCAGACAGCTGTGAAATCTTGTAATAAGCTCCACGAATTTTAAACGAGCCTGTCTTTTGCAGGCATTCCGGTTTGAGATAAACATCTACATCCGGGTTAATTTTTTTGGTATGCACCAATTCTGTCTTGCGGATTACATTGCTCAAGACATAGCGTGCTTTATAAAAATTGTCTAACTGCAGCATCTTTTTCATCGTTTTATGTTAGCAATACTCATTGCAAAGTTACAATGATTTTTTTGTATATCGCTAAAACGAATCAGTTTATTTTCCCAAAAAACGTGTGTTTAAATAATTATTAAAAGTATCCCTATATAAATCACCTATTGGTAGATACGCATCTTTGTCAATAATGACACGATTCTTGTTTACTTCAATAATTTTATCTAGGTTTATAATATATGAACGATGAATGCGCATAAAGTTTGCAGGCAGGCGTTCTTCAAGCTTTTTCATACTTAGCAAAACGATAAGTGGCTTAGGCTGAGAGATTAGATGTATCTTCATATATTCACTCATGCCCTCAACATATAATATATCGGCGATGTCAACTTTAACGATTCTGTGCTCTGTCTTAAAGAATAGGGTAGAGGCATCTTCTGATCCATCAGATATACTTTGAGCTGAAGACGAATCGCTATCGTTAATCTGTTCATAAACGCGCTTAACTTTATTTGCCGCACGTTGGAACTCGTCAAGTCCAAATGGTTTCAGCAGATAGTCAACTGCGTCAACCTTATATCCTTCTACGGCATACTCACTGTAAGCTGTCGTGAAGACTATTATTGGAGGAGATGCAAGACTCTTCACGAAGTCCATACCATTGATGTCTGGCATGTTGATGTCACAGAATATTGCATCTACAACTTCGCTCTCCATGATCTGTTTCGCCTCAATCGCTCCCTGGCATTGACCGACAATAGACAGAAATGGAATCTTGCTGATATATGTAACGAGTTGCTGCAATGCAAGTGGCTCGTCGTCAATAGCTATACATTTAATCATATATTTTGAGTTGTTTGTTTATATACTGTTATGCGATTGGCAAGTCCAACTTTACATTGTATGTATCAGTATAGTCATCAATATCCAATGTAAATTTGTCGCCATAGATAAGTTCCAGCCTTCGTTTTACGTTGGCTAGTCCTACGCCACCTTGTTTAGGTAATCCTGTTTCTTCTTTTTCGGCATTATCTTCTGGCTTTTTGCTATTGCTGCACATAAAGTATAGTCGTTTATCGATGAAACTTATGTTGATAATTATAAAACTGTCTTGTTTATAACTTACACCATGCTTGAAAGCATTTTCTATGAATGTGATCAGCATCAGTGGAGGTATTCCGCTGTCGTTTATTGGATCCTGTATGTTAAGTGAAATCTTAACTTTATCAGTGTATCTGAGTTTCATTAATGTGATATAGTTTTTGATAAACTGTATCTCACGTGCGATAGGGATAAGCGGCTTGTTACCTTCATACAGAATGTAGCGCATCATCTTCGAAAGTTCAACAATAGTAGTCTTTGCTTTCTCTGGATCTATATCTACAAGCGCATGTATATTGTTAAGCGTGTTCATAAAGAAATGCGGGTTTATCTGGTATTTCAGGTATTCCAGTTGTTGCTGAAGGTTTTGCTTCTCCAGCTGCTGCATCTCCATAGAGTCTTTATCATTTTTAAAATACAGTTTCACCCCAAGGTTCATACCGATGATTAATACCAGTATTACCGATGACACAATATCTTTTTCTCCTATGAACATAGGCATGTCTGGACGTCTGCCTTTCATATCCGGTCCCATGTTCATTCCTTCAGGTCCGTTATTAGCTCTGTCAAATTCATGTGGTGGTTTTTCTACCTTATATCCATGCATCTGCAAGTCTCTTGTCATGAATTCTATTCTGTGCATTTCCATCTTCTTTCTGAAATTTCTTGGTCTCAGTGAGCATTGAAAGATGACAAAAATCGTGATGAGGCATATTGTGGTGAGAAAATAAATGAGTTTCTTTTTCTTGTATATCAGCAAGGGTGCCAATATGAAATTGTGTATAAGGAATATTATAAGGTATACCGTATATAAATTCCATACATGGAAAATCTCCGACCAGTCCATTGTCATGGCTGAGTTATTCTGCACCCGCATATACATACTTGATGCGGGTGCTATAAATAATATCAACCATAAGGCTAGATATATCAGATTTTCTTTATAAGTGGATAACTTCACTTTCATTGTTTTTATAACGTAATGTTTATATATAAATTGCATGTGATGCTTATTATCAATAGTTTACAACTCCCATAACTCCTAAGCTGTTGCTGATGTTCCGGTGCTATAGAGCGTTGCGTGGGTAATAAGTTCAATAGCAATATCAAATATTGCCAATAAGTTTATACGCTGTTTCATAATTATTTTGGTTTAAATAGACTTTCTGCAAATATAAACACATATTATATTCTTTTAAAAATTAATCAGCCAACACCGCATTTTTTTCAGCAAACGGGAATACATAAAAAGAGGTGCATCACTTATTGTAGTGATGCACCTCAGATGTTGAATTATATAACTACTTAATAGTCTGTGTTTTGTGAGATAAAGTTTGTTCTTCCTTATGTTTTGTATCACCAGTGCCCTGTGCCCTGAGATATAATACTTGAGTAACCCAAGAGCCTATGCCCCTGAATGATGTGCCACTTTCCAAAGCATCATCTGTTAAATATCTGTTACGGTCTGGAAAGTTACGGTTGGCATACGCATAGCCTATGCTCCAGTCAAGTGCATCGCTGCTAATAGTATGCTTACCCGTAAACCGACCGTTAATATGTTGCTCACTATGACGGAACTGTTCTTGGCTAGTTGCACCATTGCCACCTCTGTGTTCTTACGCTCTACCGCTGTAATGGTAACTTCGCCCAGTTGTTGCTCGTCTTCTTTCAAAGCCACACTTATTGTGTTATCTTGCTCATTTGAAAAAGATTGCACGCCGTCAATATTTTAGTCTAATACGATATCTTCTTTATAAAAAGATTGTATGCTACCGTTCCTCTTTTAAATCTTTAGTTTGTCTTTTTTAGACATTGCAAAGATAAATGAGAAATGTTTCAATAACATTGCCTTGAAGTTATGAAATCCTTACATTGTGATTACATGCACGAAATGAATAATACAAATGTGTTAAGCGTGTGCTTATATATAATATATAAGGTGAAAAGTTTGGCAGAAGGATGAGATAGACGAAACAATTCTCAAAATCGCATGTTATATTTGTCCTTCTGATCTTGTGTGCGATTACAATGTTAAAATCGAAAAATAATGAAGAAATTAGTTGGAACGTATTTCTTTATTTCATATATTTGAATCGTAATCAAATAGGAACCAATCCGTTTGAGGATGGTCAACCTAATTTCTTTTAGTCATACAATATGACTATCTGATTTTAATAATCAGAACAAGAACAATGGGGCGGGGAATGATAAAATTTTCTCCGCCTTTCTTTGTGCCTTTTATTGTAGTAAAGATAAGATTTTAGATTATTATATTCATATAAACTTAATTTGTTACACTACGAAAAGTATATGTAATATGTCATTAATCATATTATAATTTATTATATTACTTTTGTAAAATCAAGATGCAGCATGTCTAGTTTAAATAATGTAAGACTGCATAAATAATAATCTATTATCATTTGTTATGAATAATAAATCCTTAAAGACTATACTATATATAGTCTTATTATTCTCTTCAATTACAGCCTCTGCTTGGGAGGGAATGGCTATGCCACAACTGCATGTAGAAGGCAGGTATTTCAAGGATCCTAATGGAAACATCGTAAATTTACATGGCTTTGCACAGACTTATAGTCCGTGGTTTAATGAGCGTGGTGCCAAATGGAATAACTATGATGTCAACACATGTCTAAGTTATAATCAAGGCTTGATAGACAATATTATGGCTGCCGGCTGGAAGATGAACTTTATGCGTTTGCATATGGATCCATATTGGTCTAATACTCCTGGCATAAGAACAAAGGGCGAGAATGATATTTCGGCTTTTGATTACGATCGTTTCAAGACATATTTCCAAAGTGTTTTCGTGCCGATGGCTAAATATGCAATCAGTCACGGACTTTATGTTATTATGCGTCCACCTGGTGTATGCCCAGATTCTATAGCTGTGGGCGATGCATATCAACAGTATCTTATCAAGGTTTGGAATTATGTTTCTGCTGACTCATATATCAAGAATAATCCAAACATCATGTTTGAGCTTGCCAATGAACCAGTACGTATCTGGTCTGATGGTAAACAGGCTGGTTTCAAGGAGTTGAGCGAATATTTCCAAACTATAACCAATACGATTCGTGCTAATTGTAATAATATTGTATTGGTGCCAGGATTGAGTTATCAAGCAAACTATGAAGGTTTTGCCGACTATCCGATAAAGGGCGAAAATGTAGGCTATGCTGTGCATTGTTATCCTGGATGGTATAATAGTGGATCAGAAAATACACCTAATGTAAACTATCAATTATTTAATGATGGTTGGAACAAACAGATAAAACCAATATCAGACTTGGCGCCTATAGTTGTTACTGAGATGGACTGGGCTCCAGAAAAGTATAATTCCTCATTTGGTAAAGGTGTTACAGGAATTGCTGGTGGAACAGGCTTTGGAGCAAACTTTAAGAAGATAACTGACGATTGTGGAAATGTAAGTTGGTTGATATTCACAACTCCTGAACTTCTAGCACAGTTCAAAGATGAACAGGGAAGTGGTGATACTTTCCTAACTGATAATGAAGCATGTCCTTGGCCTGCTTATCATTGGTATAAGGATTATGCAAATAAACAATACCCACATACCGATTTTACATTTAAATCATGTTCTGATAATGGAGATGGAACATTTACAAACCCTGTGATTCAGGCTGATTTTCCAGACCCAGATGTTCAGAAGGTTGGTGATACATATTACATTGTGACCACCACAATGCATAATTTTCCGGGTTGTACTCTGCTTAAATCAAAAGATTTAGTGAATTGGGAATATTGCTGTAATCCTCTTGAAAAGATGTCGGCTAATGCTGAATACAATCTTGAAGATGGTAAAAATATTTATTCCAAAGGTGCATGGGCTAACAGCTTGATGTACAAGAATGGAAAATTTTATATACTTTTCAATGCCTTTGGCAATGGTGATGATGCTGGAGGTTATCTGTTGTCGGCTACAGATGCAGAGGGCCCTTGGACAATGACACGTCTTTCACGTGGATATTATGATCCAGGACTTATGACAGATAATGATGGTACTACTTACGTGGTATGTGGAAATGGAAACCTAAAGGTTATTCAGTTGGATGATAACTTCGCCCCTGTGAAGGAAGCTGATGTAGACGGAGGCTTTGATGGACTTGAAGGAAGCCATTTCTTCAAAAAAGATGGGTATTATTATATCTATTCTACTTGTTGTGCATGGCCTGCAACACAGTGGTGTTTCCGTTCAAAAAATGTATTTGGTCCTTACGAGAAAAAGAAGGTATTCGATAGTGATGATATTCATCAAGGGGCAATGATACAGACTCAAAGCGGTGAATGGTGGACAATGCTAATGAGAGATTGTGGTGCTTTCGGCAGAATGCCTTATTTGTTGCCTGTAACTTGGAATGATAACTGGCCTGTTATTGGTAATAATGGCACAGATGCAGGAACATACACTAAGCCGAATGTTGGTGTGAACTATGATAGAAAGTATATGCCGACAAATGATAATTTCAAAAATTATCTGTTGGGTAGCCAATGGCAATGGAATCATAATCAAGACAAGTCTAAATGGTCTTTATTAGAAAATCCAGGTAAACTACGCCTTTACACAGCATCTGTAACCGATTCTTTACAGAAATCACGCAATATGCTTACACAGCGCATATTTGGATTTAGGGACAATACTAAACCTTCTTATGGCACTATACGAATGAACATAAGCAAGATGAATGACGGGGACATGGCTGGACTTGCTATATTTCAGAATCCGTATGCTTATATAGCAATAAACAAGCAGGGCAGTATTCTTAATCTTGTACAGAGTAATACGGCAGATAAAAAGATTTATTCAAATGCGATAGCATGTGATTCAGTGATATACTTACGTGCCGTTGCCGATATCGCTACATCTAAAGCTACATTCTATTATAGTCTTGATAATGCTACATATACTAAGTTTGGACAAGACTTGGATATGAAGTATAATTTATCTGTATTTGTTGGAAATCGTTTCGGTATATTCAACTACGCTACAAAGGAACTTGGTGGAAGTGTAGACGTGGACTGGTTTTCAACAGAGAAGGACTTTTCTGAAGATACTTTCTATGATAAGTCTTCGGTGGCATATTCCGAAAACTATCTTACTGTAGCTTCTATATCGGCAGATAAGCCTTCTTATTCGTTGCTTACAAATTCAGCGAAATCGTTTGTTCTTACTGCTACATATAAAGACGGACATACAGAAGATATAACTTCGAGTGCTAATTATAAGATTTCAAATAATCAGGTTGTCGGTGTAAAGAATGGGAGACTAACATCTTATAGTGAAGGAAATGCTGTAGTGACAGCAAGTTACAATGATGCACTTAGTAATACCGTTTCTACAAGTATTAATATATCTGTAAGTGCATTTCCTCTCACGGCTGCCGGTATTAATCCTTCCGTTTATGGAAGTGGTACGTTTGATGAATCTACACATACATTGGTTACTGGACAATATGGTTTTGGAGGTTGGGAATATACTAATGGAACAGACTTATCTGGGTATAAGTACATAGTGATAGAAATGAATAAGGCGCAAAGTAACGGTGCTTCTTTTCGACTCTTTGATGAAAATAGCTATTGGAGTAGTCCTTCAATGACGAATATCGGTAGCAGCACGACGGTAAAAATAGAACTAGCAAAGTTAGTAAAAAATGGAACTACAACACCCTTAGACCTATCACATATCTATATAGCAGGTTTCTGGTCTTATGGTGGCGGTGATATCTCTATAAAGAATATATTTTTCAGCAACGACGGAGAGACTCCTGTCACTGGTATTCATGAGATTGAAGAAACAGATAAGCCTGTAGATGTGTATAACCTTTCGGGTATGCTTCTTTATTCAAAGTTAAAGAAGGGGGATGTTTTGAAAAAACTATCCAAAGGAGTATATATAATTGAGGGTAAATGTGTGGTTATAAAATAGTGTTTAATGTAAATAGTAATAAATAAAATTTTGAAAAACCATTTATTTTGTATAAATTTGCATACAATTTTAAAGTTATTGTATAGTTATAAAATTGTGAATATGAATGCTAAAACAATAATTCCATTGCTGTTTTCAATGATGTCTTTGAATACCTATTCAGCAGACTTGAATTTATGGTATAACAGACCAGCTGCAATTTGGCAGGAAGCGTTACCTGTTGGTAACGGTCGTATGGGCGCTATGATTTATGGAGGTGTTAATCATGAGCGAATTCAGCTTAATGAAAACACTGTGTGGGGAGGTTCTCCTTATAATAATTATAGGGCTATAAATCCTGATACCCTGACAAAAATACGTAACCTCATTTTTACAGGGGACACACGTAGTGCCGAGCAAATGATTAACATGTATTTTATGACGGGACAGCATGGTATGCCGTATGAGACGGTGGGAAGTCTGCTAATAGATGCTCCATTTGTTGGCAAACCAACTTCGTATCGACGTGAGTTGGATCTTAGCAGAGCTGTTGCTACTACAAAATTCGAGATTGATGGAGTGACGTATAAACGAGAAGTCATATCTTCTTTTACAGATAACGTTATCATAATACACATTTCTGCAAGTAAACCGCATTCCATATCTTTTAATGCAAGTTATGATTCTCCCCTTCCACATAGTGTGGGTTTAGAAGACGGACGACTGGTTTTGAAAGGTAAATGTCTGTCACATGAAGGCGTAGAAGGAAAAATACGTATGCAGACTGTTTTGGACGTGAAGAATAAAGGCGGAAAAACGGAATTAACAAGTTCAAGACTTATTGTATCAAATGCTTCGGATGTAGTTCTGTATTTATCTTCTGCCACAAATTTCGTGAACTATCATGATATTAGCGGTGATGAAACAGAAAAGTCGGTGACGTTGCTCAAGAATGCAATGAAAAACAATTTCCCTACGGCTATCGTAAATCATGTAGATTACTATAAAAAACAATTTGGCAGAGTGTCGTTGGATTTACCATGTACTGCCGATATAAATAAGCCTACAGACAAGAGACTTGCTGATTTCAATAAAGATAATGATCCTTCATTTGTCTCTTTGGTTTTTCAATATGGCAGATACCTTTTGATTTCTTCTTCTCAGCCAGGTGGTCAAGCAGCTAATTTGCAAGGTCTTTGGAATGATAACCTTAATGCTCCTTGGGATGGAAAATATACTATCAACATAAATACTGAAATGAATTATTGGCCTGCACAGACCACTAATCTTTCTGAAACGGAACTTCCTTTAATTCAATTGGTAAAGGATATTAGCGTTACTGGTAGGAAAACTGCTGCTGAAATGTATGGTGCAAAGGGCTATGTTGCTCATCACAATACAGACATCTGGCGTTCTACAGGAATGGTTGACGGTGCCACTTGGGGAATATGGCCTAATGGAGCAGGATGGTTGAGTACTCATCTTTGGCAACGCTATCTTTTCAATGGTGATAAAGGATATCTAGAAAATGTTTATCCTCAACTGAAAGGGGCTGCCGATTTCTATTTAACAGCAATGGTTAAGCATCCTAAGTATGGTTGGATGGTTACTTGTCCTAGTATATCTCCAGAACATGGACCACATGGAGCTTCGTCTGTAGTAGCAGGTTGTACTATGGATAATCAGATAGCTTTCGATGTATTAAGTAATGCTTTGCAAGCTTCTGAGATTTTGAAAGAACCACAGGAATACATTGACAGTCTTAAAGATAGATTAACGAAGCTCCCCCCTATGCAGATAGGACGATATGGTCAGTTGCAGGAATGGCTAGAAGATGCAGACGATCCTCATGACAATCATCGTCATGTATCTCATGCATACGGACTTTTCCCAAGCAGTCAGATCTCGGCAACCCGTACTCCGCAACTCTTCGAGGCCGTTAAGAATACACTTTTGCAAAGGGGTGATGAAGCGACAGGCTGGAGTATAGGTTGGAAAATAAATCTTTGGGCTCGACTCCTCGATGGAAATCACGCTTATAAACTTATAAAATGTCTTCTAGATATCTTGCCTTCTGACAATGTGGCAAGAGAATACCCTCATGGTAGAATGTATCCTAATCTGTTTGATGCGCATCCTCCATTCCAAATTGATGGTAATTTTGGTTTTACTGCTGGTATTGCAGAAATGCTTTTGCAGAGTCATGATGGAGCAGTACATGTATTACCAGCTTTGCCAGACGAGTGGCATTCGGGTAATGTGAAGGGACTTAAAGCTAGAGGTGGATTTGAAGTAGCTATGCAATGGAAGGATAATAAGATTAAAAAAATAGAGGTAAAGTCAACCATAGGTGGTAATCTTCGCCTGCGATCATATGTTCCATTGACTGGAAAGGATTTGAAAGTTGCGAAGGGTGTGAATCCCAACCATTTATACGATATCGTATCGGGCAAGCAACCTGTTGTTTCATCAGAGGCAAAGCTTAAACACCCAGAATTTATGAAAGCGTACGAATACGATATAATGACTATAGCTGGGAAAGAATATAAAGTATACGCAAAATAAAAACTACAATTATTTTTTTTATATGCTCCCCGAAAGTTAATTGAAAAACTTTCGGGGAGCACTTCATTTGGTGTCAGGACTTTTAATGGATTATATTATGACTAAGAGTATTCAATTAATTTAAAAAACGTTAGATAAGTAATATTTCGGATTTTATGGTTTAATATTGTAGCCAATAAACAATTAAGAGATTCTAGTGAAGTAATATAATATTTTTTATATAAATATAAATGTTTTTACCTTAAACTTTTGTTTGGTGCATTTATTTTTATACATTTGCATGGAGTACATGATAAACGCACTGTTTGCAAAATTGAATACTGAAGATTTTTTAATATCAGCTCTTTCTAAAGGAGATGAACATGCTTTTGATGTTATCTTTGTGAATTACTTTCCAAAGATAAAGTATTTTGTGCTTAATTTTTGCAAGGACGAGAATATGGCAGAAAATATAACTCAAGATATTTTCCTTAATTTATGGGTACGCAAACAGTCACTTGCTGATATTAAAAATTTTAAGGCTTATATGTTTACTATTGCACGTAATGCAGCATTGCATTATCTCAAAGATTCTTTGCGGGAAATGTCAACGGAAGTAGATGATAAAATAGAGGATGAATCGGCTTCGGTTGTTGATAACATGTATCGTGAGGAACTTGAGGCGATGATTAGTGCAGCTGTAAATAAAATGCCAGAACAGAGAAGACGAGTCTTTGTAATGAGTAGAATTGACGGATTGTCTAATTCTGAAATAGCCAAAACTCTTAATATAAGCAAGCGTACAGTTGAAACTCATATATCTTTAGCATTATCAGAATTACGGAAAGTTCTTCCTTTAATCTTAATTTTAACTCTTTTTAAGAGAATGTGATTACGTGTGACATGGAACTTTTTACTCTTATTATTGTAAAAGGTCAAATCCATGAACAACAAAATAGCATATAAAATAATACGTGATTTAGCCGATGGCATAATACCATTGCGATATCGCAGTTCTGTAATTCAGTGGCTCCTAAGCGATAAGGATGCCGATGAAAAAGATTCTGCTTTTCAAAATATATGGGAACAAACGGAAGGTGATGATTCTGAAATAGAGGATTCATTGATGACATTTCATGAGAGACGTGACACTTATGAAGCAAGGCGTAATCGCCTGCGTGTAGTTCGTCTAGTTTTACGTTATGCTGCAATTTTTATACTTCCAATAGTTGTTGCTTTATTTACATGGCTGTATGCGGCTAATCATTATAGTAATGCAGGTGAGATGGTAGAATATTGTGTTCCTGATGGTCAAACAGGACATATAAAACTTTCTGATGGAACAGTCATTACAGCTAATGGAGGTACTTATTTCTTATATCCTCGTGAGTTTAGAACAGATAAGGGTATACGTAATGTTTATCTTCAAGGTGAGGCTCATTTTGCGGTGACACATGATCCTGAACGTCCTTTTATTGTTAATATAGGAAAACTTAAAGTAAAGGTATTAGGAACTCATTTTAATGTGAAAGCATATACTAATGATAAAAACATAGTGACAACACTTGAAGAAGGTAAAGTAAAAGTGTATGACTCTCATTCAGAAGCAACTTTGCTTCCAGGAGAACAAGCTACATACGATAGGCAGAATGGACAAATTGTGAAGAATAATGTAGATGCTGATAAATATAATTGTTGGATAAAAGGTAGTTTGAATTTTGAACAACAGACGCTTGAAGAAATATTGTTTACGTTGGAACATAAATATAATGTGAGATTCAGAATATCACCATCTGTGGATTTATCTCGTCGTTATACAATGAATTTTTGTCCACAGGAAACTGTTACCGATGTTATGGACGTAATATCTGAACTTTCGAAAGATTTAAAATATAGCCGTCAAGGCAAGGTAATTAAACTTTATAAAACAGAAAGGAGAAAGTATGACTAAAGAATAAATAAACTAACATATAAGCCTAGTAAGCTCAGTAAATTAATAATCAATATTCTAATACAAAAATATGAATCTATTTTTCACTAAAACCTTAAAAGTAATGAATGGTAAAAGGCATCTTGCTATATTAGCCTTCATTCTTTCGGCAACAGTGACTGTCAATGCTCAAACCATAAAATTGAGAACAAACAAAGTCACTGTTCAGAATTTGATGCAGACAATTGAAAAACAAACAAATATGTCTGTAGATTATGGACAAAATACCATAGACCTAAACAAGATACTAGTGTTGAATGCAAAAAAAGTTTCTCTACAAGAGGCTCTTTTGCAAATGTTACGCGGCTCTGGATTGGAATATACAATTTCAGCACGTCATATTATAATTACACAAGCAGAACCTAAAAAAGTTAGATCTGTAGACCTTGGACAGAAGAAGAGTGTAAGCGGACGTGTTGTTGACTCAAAGGGAGAACCACTTACAGGTGTAAGTGTTAGAGTCAAAGGTACCAATAATGCTGCTGTAACTGATATTGACGGTAATTATTCAATAACAATCAATGAAGGTGAAAGACTTGAATTCTCTTATGTTGGCTTTGTTACTCGTGAAGCTCGTGCAAACAATTCAAATCTTAATATATCAATGATTGAGGACCAAAAAACTATTGGAGAAGTCGTTGTTACCGCATTGGGTATAAGAAAAGAATCTAAAGCTCTTTCTTATAATGTACAACAACTTAACGCATCAGAATTGACAGGTGTAAAAGATGCTAATTTTGTAAATTCACTAAATGGTAAAATAGCTGGTGTCACCATAAATTCTTCTTCTTCAGGTGTAGGTGGGTCTGCGCGTGTTGTTATGCGTGGTACAAAATCTATATCTGGAAATAATAATGCACTTTATGTAGTTGATGGAATACCTTTGCCTTCACTTCAGACAACTCAACCAACTGATTTGTTTTCAGGAATGGGACAGAGTGGTGATGGTATTTCAATGATAAATCCTGAAGATATTGAAAGTATATCTGTTCTTAGCGGTGCATCTGGTGCTGCACTTTATGGTAGTGAAGCTGCTAATGGTGTGGTAATGATTACCACAAAAAAAGGTTCAAAAAATCATTTTTCTGTTAATTATAGCAATAGTACACAGTTTTATTCTCCATTTATAATGCCGGAATTCCAGCATGAATATGGATCTGAGGCAGGGTCTTATCAAAGTTGGGGAGAAAAATTAACAGAACCAAGTACTTATGATCCAGAGGATTTCTTCCGTACAGGATATAATGAAGTTAATGCTATAAGTTTGTCAACAGGAAATGAAAAAAATCAGACATATATATCCGCATCTTCAACTAATGCTGGTGGTATTATACAAAATAATGATTTGAGTCGTTACAATTTTGCCATTCGTAATAGTTCTTCATTCTTAAATGATAAACTTAATATGGATCTTAGTGCTATGTATATGAGTACAAAAGAACAGAATATGCTGGCTCAAGGGCAATATTTTAATCCTCTTGTTCCTATATATCTCTTTCCTCAGGGTGATGACATAAACAAATATAAGGCTTATAAACGTTATGACGCAGACCGAAATTTCCAAACACAGTATTGGCCTTATGGAGATCAGGGATTCCAGATGCAAAACCCCTTCTGGATTATTAATAGTGATAACTTTGTAAACCATAAAGATCGTTATTTGATGAGTGGGGCTTTGAAATATAATATTACTAGCTGGCTCAATATTGCTGGTAGAGTCAGATTAGATTATAGTACAAGTATATTTGAAAAAAAATATGATGCATCTACAAGTGGACTCTTTGCTGGAAAATATGGAGCATATTATAAGGATGATTCATATACTCATCAAATATATACAGATGTCATGCTTAACATTAATAAGTATATTGGTGACTTTTCATTAATGGCAAACTTGGGTACAAGTATGCAAGACGTAAAATATGACTATACTTCTTTAGGTGGAAATTTGCAAAGTGTCTCAAATCTGTTTTCTATAGGCAATTTGAATATGGCAACAGCAAAACCTGACCAGAAAGGCTATCATGATAATCAACAGGCTATTTTTGCGACAGCTCAGCTTGGATGGAAGGGGCGTCTATACATGGATCTTACTGGACGTAATGACTGGATTTCCTCTCTTGCTGGTACTGGTGCTAAGTCTATATTCTATCCATCAGTTGGTGTTTCGGCAATATGGACAGACTTGTTTAATATAAAAAGCAATGCACTTTCTTTTTTTAAAACTCGTTTCTCTTATTCTGAGGTTGGTAATGCCCCAACGCGTTTCCTTACTACAGCAACATATCCTTTGTCTCAAGGTTATCCAAGTACAACGACATTTCTTCCAAACAAGAACTTGAAACCAGAGCGTACAAAGAGTTATGAAGTAGGTTTAAGCTCTCAATTTTTTGAAGGAAGATTAAAATTTGATTTGTCACTATATTATACAAAAACATATAATCAACTTTTTAATCCTACATTGTCTTCAACGTCTGGTTACAGCAGCTTATATGTAAATGCTGGAAGAGTTGATAATAAGGGCTTAGAGGCTTCAATTGGATTTAAGCAAATGCTAGGACCAGTTGAGTGGAATACAGGGTTAGTCTATTCTCTTAATCGTAATAAAATACGGAAACTATTACATAATTATGTTGCTCCAGATGGTGAGGTTATAAATATGACGGATATGGATATGGGAGGAACAGATGCAGTAAAGACAAAATTGACGGAAGGTGGCAGTATGGGAGATATTTATGTTACTAGTCTGAAGACAGATGAACATGGATATATTATTGTCGACTATACTCAGAAAACGGTAGAGAAAGATCAGAATAAGTGGATATATGCAGGTAATGTAAATCCTTTGTATAATCTCGGTTGGCGTAATGAATTTTCTTGGAATGGTATTGATCTTAGTTTTCTCATTAATGCAAGAGTTGGCGGACGTGTTGTTTCAATAACACAAGCAATAATGGATGCTTATGGTGTATCAAAAGCCTCGGCTGAAGCTCGTGATGCAGGTGGTGCAATGGTTAATGGTAGTCTTATTCCAGCAAAAGGATGGTATACAACTATTGGTGGCGGAACTTCAGGTGTTGGTTCACAATATGTTTATAGTGCAACAAATGTTCGTTTAGCAGAGTTATCTTTGGGATATGATTTGCCAATAAACAGATATGTTCATTGGATAAAAGGGATGAATGTAGCTTTTATAGCACATAATTTATTTATGTTCTATCATAAAGCTCCATTTGATCCAGAACTTACTGCTAGCACTGGAACATATTATCAGGGCATAGATTATTTTATGCAGCCTAGTCTGCGCAGTCTTGGATTCTCTGTAAAACTTAATTTTTAATAAGGAGGCACAAAATGAAAACAAATATAAAATCAAATACTATAGTCTGGCTTGCATTTGGCGCATTGATTTTCACAAGTTGTACCAGCAAATACGATGAGTGGAATGTTAATCCTTATGAGGCAACAGAAGAACAGATGAATCGTGATAATTTGAAAACAGGTTCTTTATTTATTCAAATGGAACAAAATATCATGACTTGCGGTAAGGATAAAACGGGTAATTATCAGATCATTCAAGGTTTGGCGGGTGATGTGTATTCTGGATTTATGGGGGCTACCAATAATTGGAAGAGCGGACGAAACAATACGACATATGCTCTTGCTGAAGATTGGTATCGTGCAGGATTTAATGAGAGCTACCAAAATATAATGAATCCATGGCTTTCAATAAAAAAAGTAGCTGAAACTCAATCTCCTGGTGTTTATGCGATGGCTACTATAATGAAAGTTGAGGGAATGTCAAGAGTTACTGATATGTATGGTCCAATACCTTATACAAAGTTTGGTACAGGTTCTTTAAAGGTTTCTTATGATAGCCAAAAGGAAGTATATTATCAGTTCTTTAACGAATTGGATTCTGCAATTACTACACTTACGCAGTTGTGGAAAACAAATAACTTAATGACTTTGATGGCTAGCAACGATTTCGTTTATAAAGGCAAAATAGAGAATTGGATAAAGTTTGGTAATTCTCTTCGTCTCCGTTTGGCTGTTCGCATTTCTGAAATAGATTCAGATAAGGCTAAAAATGAAGGAGAAGCAGCAATTAATAACGAAGTTGGAGTTATGACTAAGTCGTCAGAGTCTGCAGTACTAACTCAAAGCTCTGATTTATCTTTTAATAATCCATTATGGGAAATCTGTAATAGTTTTGAGGATGTACGCATGGGTGCTACTATTGATTCATATATGAATGGATATAATGATCCCCGTATTGGCAAATATTTTCAGGTTGCCAGTGATGGCAAATATCACGGAGTTAGAAATGGTATCGATATTGTAACTAAGCAAAAATACACAAATGCTCCTTTATCAAGATTGATTTTTGGACAGGGTGGAGGTATGTATTGGTTTAATGCTGCAGAAGTATATTTTCTTCGTGCCGAGGGTGCGTTAAGAGGGTGGAATATGAATGGTACAGCCAAGGAATTATATGAAGATGGAATACGTTGCTCCTTCGAACAATGGGGGGCAGGTGATGCCAGCTCATATATTACGAATGCGACTAATGTACCTGCCAATTATGAAGATAAGTCTGGTGATGATAATAGTACGAATGCTATTGGAAATATAACTGTTGCATGGAATGAAAATGCTGGCACTGCAGAAAAACTAGAACGTATTATTACCCAGAAGTATATCGCGACATATCCTGATGGTCAAGAAGCATGGACTGAATTCCGCAGAACTGGATATCCTAGGATCTTTCCGAATGTAGTTAATTATAGTGGTGGTACTATAAATACAGAGACACAGATACGTCGTCTGCCTTATCCGCAAAACGAATACGAAAATAATACAGATAATGTAAATGCAGCCCTGCAACTTTTAGGAGGAGCAGATACTGGCGGAACGCGTTTATGGTGGGATGTTGCAAACAAATAATGAAATTAAAACTTGATAACATGAAAACAAAAATATTTAAGGCAACTACATTTTGCATGTTTTTATCTATTGCTGGTGGAATCCTTTTTTCTGCCTGTAATAATGATATTGAAAATGAACAAATACAGACACCATATACATATTCTCATCTATATTATCAAAATCTAAGAGATTATAAAGCTTCTGACCATAGTATAGCATGGATGTGGTTTGCTGATTATTCACAAAGTCATTCTTTGGCGATTCGTTTTGCTGGATTGCCTGATAGTCTTGATATTTGTTCATTATGGGGTGGTATTCCTTCTGATGATTCAACACATTTACGCACTTTCTATAATCCTAAAATAGCTCAGGAAATGCATTGGGTTCAGAAAACCAAAGGAACCAAAATGATTGTTCCTACAATTATAAGAATTGAAAATAAGACTCAATATGGCGATGAAAAGTTTTATAAGGATTTTCAGATAAGTTACGAAAAAGGGGATACAGCTTTGAGGCATCGTGCACTAGAGGCATATGCTGACTATTTGTTAAAACCTATATTTGAGAATGATTTGGACGGTATAGATTTGGATTATGAGCCAGAAGGAGATAAATTGAGTGGTGAAAATATGTCTTATTTTTGTAAGTACATAGGTTCAAAAATAGGTCCTAAGTCATCTAAACCTAATATGTTATTCTGTGTGGATTTTTATAGTCAACGTCCTCCTATAGATATAGAGTCTTATGTTAGTTATTTTGTAAACCAAACATATGGCGGCTCTCCAAGTGATCTCGGCTTCCCAATAGAAAAGACAGTGTTTACAGAAAATATTGGTGATAATTGGCAAACTGGAGGAAAATTGCTAGAATACGCAGCTTGGGAACCATCGACAGGAAGAAAGGGTGGCTTTGGCGCTTTTTATGGTCATAGAGATTACAATTTAAGCCCTCCTTATAAAAATATGCGTAAAGGTATTCAAATTCAGAATCCTGCAATTCATTAGTCTTATTTTAAAATAATATAGATATGAAAAGATTAAATATAATATCAATAATATTGTCTGTCATGGCTATTATAATTACTAGTTGTAACGACGGGCCGCAATATAATGATGTCATTTATGTAACAGGTACTGAGTCGCAGGCTACGACTTCTCTACTTTTAGATGGCAATTCAGCATCGATGGGTATTACTGTAACTTCAACTGATAAGCTTGATAAAGATGCAAAAGTTACATTGAAAGTTGCCCCAGAAATGCTTGACGCCTATAATAAAAAGTATGACCGCAAATATAAAATGTTACCAGAAGGAAGTTATAAATTTGAAAATCCTGATGTAGTTATTAAAGGTGGTCAGAATATATCTTCGCAAGCAGAGTTATGTATCACTTCTACTGATAAGTTTGAAAATGGCGTTACATATTGTGTTCCAGTTATGATATCAGAATCAAAGGGAATGAACGTTCTGGAAGCTTCACGCACAGCATTCATTGTAATTAATCATGTGTTACGTACAAAGGCTGCAGTATTGAATGGTACTTATTATAGTGTGCCTTCATTTATTAAGAATCCAAATGTTGCATCATTGCCACAATTAACATTGGAATGTAAATTCTATGTGAATCAATTCCAAAATTCCAATCCTTTTATTTCATCATTGATGGGAATTGAAGAAGATTTCTTGCTTCGTTTTGGTGATGTAAGTTGCGGACCTGATCAGTTACAGTTAGCTGGCGGTAAAACAGGTGTCCCAGATGGAAATCCTGATCATGGAACAGCCCATCCGATGACTTTGCCAACGCATTTTGCAACAGGAAAATGGTATCATTTGGCTTTAGTTTATAATGGAGCTGCAATCAAGATTTATGTGAATGGCGTAGAGATAAGTTCTACCTCAGCTAATGGACCTGTATGTTTGTCTTGGGACTATCAAAATGGTTTTCATATAGGAATGTCTTGTGGTGGACGATATCTTAATGGATATATAAGTGAAGCTCGTATTTGGTCGAAAGCGTTGACGGTGGGGGATATCCAGTCAAATGTTTGTTATGTTGATCCTATTTCTGATGGACTTTTGGCTTATTGGCGCTTTAATGGTGCTGATATTAATGGAACTACTGTGAAAGATCTTACAGGTCATGGATATGATGCTGTTGCGTCAGGTACTCCACAGTGGGTTGATAATCAGCCATGTCCTTTCTAAATTAATAATTTAAGATTGAACGATTATGAAAATTAAAAATATATTGATGTTCTGTGGAGCCATTTTGCTGACATCTGTGATATTGGTCTCTTGTGGATCTGATGACAATTATGATTTTCCAGGAATAGATCATGAACGTGTGTATTTTGATAAAAGTAATATCTTGGCAGTTGGTTCAATAACAAAAACTCCTGTAGGATATATTGCTGATGCTTCAAAAAAGTTTTCTGTGAAATCAACGGCTTTGTTTACAACTTCTACACATGTTAATGTGGCTATTGATGAATCTTTGGTAGCATCTTATAATAAAGCAAATGGTACTTCTTATGTTGCCGCTCCTGAAGGAACTGTCGTGTTGGACAAGTCTGCTTTAACAATACTTGCCGACACATTATCATCTGAGGATTCTGTAACAATAACTGTCCCTGAATCCTCTTTTGATAAACTTATTGATAAAGCTGGATATTTAGTACCTATCGTAATAACTGGTTCTGATAATAAAGAATGCAAGGCAAGTACAAATGCTGGAATTCGTTATTTCCTTTTAAAAATAGAAGAAGGATGCATTCGTAAAAAGGCGCTTAATTCTGACATCAAAGGGACCGAATTGTCAGATCATGATAAATGGAAATGTATTTCTGCAACAGGATTTAATGCAGATGAATTTCAAAATCTGTATTCCGGTGGTTGGGATGCTCAATGGAATATGTCGGCAAAAAAGGGAACTTTTGTGATTGATATGCAAGAAACGAAGAAAGTTACAGGTTTTTATGTTGGTAATTATGCGTTAAAATCAGTCTCATGTCAAATTAGTTCCGATAATGTGAAATGGACAGATTGCGGAAGTATTGATGCAGCCGATATGTATGCTAAGGATTGGTCTTCTAAAATGGCTGTCTTTTACGGTGCAATGCCGTGTCGTTATATCAAGATAACTGTTGGTCTTGATGAAACGAATCAATGGATAGAGTATTACATGAATCTTAGTAGTTTTGGAGTTTATGCAGAATAAATTTGGTGGTTAAGGTGTTAGTTCTGAGGTAATAAGATGGGCGTGCCATTTTTTGGCATGCCCTTTAAAAACTATTCTAAATATAGCACTATCAGCATAAACTACTGAAATTATAAAAATAAATGGATAATAGTTTTCTTTAATTATATTGTCTTATATATATGAAATATAAAATTCAGAGATTTATATTATTGGGTTATTTGTCTTGTTATGGCATAATCGCTGTTGAGGCAAAGGATTTATTGCCTTATCGCAATAAAAACTTGCCAATAGAAATTCGTGTGCAGGATTTGCTATCTCGTATGACATTGAAAGAAAAAATAGGGCAGATGCTATGTACTATGTCATGGGATTATTATACCATTGATGGTAAAAAGACTATGGTTTCAGATAAGTTTATAGAAGAACTTAAAGACAAACAAATGGGTATGTTATGGGCTGCATACCGTGCTGACCCATGGACACGTAAAACATTATCTAATGGATTGAATCCCATGCTTGCTGCGAAAGTAGGCAATGCTTTACAACGTTATGCGATAGAGAAAACTCGTCTTGGAATTCCTCTTTTCCTAGCAGAAGAAGCCCCACATGGTCACATGGCTATTGGAACAACAGTATTTCCTACAGGATTGGGAATGGCTGCAACTTGGGATACTAATCTGATAGAAGAAGCAGGAAATGTAATCTCAAGAGAAATAAGATTACAGGGTGGACATATAAGCTACGGTCCAGTCTTAGACCTAGCTCGTGATCCGCGTTGGTCACGAGTGGAAGAGACAATGGGAGAGGATCCTGTACTTAGTGCTAAGATTGGAGCTGCTGAGGTCCGTGGACTTGGTGGTGGTAATTTGTCATTACCAACAAGTACTCTGGTAACACTTAAACATTTTATTGCATATGGAATACCTGAGGGTGGACAAAATGGGGGACCAGCATTGATTGGACAGCGCGAGTTAATGGATTGTTTTTTACCACCTTTTCGTAAATCTATTGATGCAGGAGCTTTATCTGTAATGACAGCATATAATTCTATCGATGGAGTTCCTTGCACCTCTAATTCTTTTTTACTTACTAATGTTTTGAGGAATATTTGGAAATTTAAAGGATTAGTGGTGTCCGACTTATATAGCATTGATGGTATTTTCAGTACGCATGATGTGGCTGCGTCTATTGAAGATGCTGGTGTTGCAGCGGTTAATGCTGGTGTAGATGTCGATTTAGGCGCTAATGCTTTTATTCATTTGGCAGATGCTGTCAAAAGTGGCAAGATAAAAGAGGCTGTTGTTGATACTGCTGTGGCTAGAGTCTTGAAAATGAAAATGCAGATGGGATTATTTGAAAATCCATATGTTTCTCCGAAAATGGCAGCTAAGTATGTACGTGATGCTGCTAATATTGATGTTGCCCATCGTGTAGCTCAAGCTTCTGTAACACTACTTAAAAATGAAAATAATATATTGCCTTTGTCTAAAAATATGCATGTAGCTGTGATTGGCCCTAATGCTGATAATAAGTATAATATGTTGGGTGATTATACAGCTCCGCAAGAAGATAGTAATGTTAAGACCATTCTTGCCGGAATAAACAAAAAACTGCCAGCTGAGAATGTAGAATATGTGAAAGGTTGTGATATCCGTGATACAACTTTGAATGAAATAAATAAAGCTGTTGAAGCAGCAAATCGTTCGGATATTGTGATTGTAGCTGTCGGTGGGTCTAGTGCTCGTGATTTTAAAACAAGTTATAAAGAAACTGGTGCAGCTATTACTGATGATAAACACGTCTCTGATATGGATTGTGGTGAGGGATTTGATCGTGAGTCATTGACTTTACTTGGACGCCAAAATCAATTATTAAGTGCTTTGAGAAAAACAGGACGTCCTATGGTTGTGGTTTATATAGAAGGACGTCCTCTTGATAAGACTTGGGCGGCACAGAATGCCGATGCCTTGATAACCGCATATTATCCAGGTCAAGAAGGTGGACTAGCAATAGCTGATGTATTATTTGGTGATTATAATCCTGCTGGCCGTTTGCCTATTAGTGTACCTCGTAATATAGGGCAGTTACCAGTTTATTATAATAAGAAAAAGCCTGCTGTGCATAATTATGTTGAGATGTCAGCATCTCCGCTTTATCCTTTTGGGTACGGCTTGAGTTATACTTCTTTTAAATATTCAAATCTATTAATTAATGGGAATTTGGATAAAGGTTATACTGTCTCATTTGATATTACTAATACGGGTAATATGGATGGTGAAGAAGTTCCACAGCTATATATTACGGATGAAATATCTTCTGTTGTACAACCTGTAAGGCAATTAAAAGATTTTACTCGTATTTATATTCATAAAAATGAAACTAGGAATATTAAGATGTTGATTACCTATGATGATTTAGCTTTTACTGGTATTGATATGGCTCGTAGAGTAGAACCGGGTGATTTTGATATCCAAATAGGTACTTCGTCTACTGATATTCGTTTACATTCAAAACTAACATTAAAATAATGTCATGAAGAAATTATTATTACTACTGCTTTTTATACCTTTGGGTTTATTTGCACAGAATTATACACAATATGTTGATCCATATATCGGAACAGGAGGACATGGACATGTGTTTCTTGGTGCTAATGTCCCATTTGGACTTGTTCAGCTAGGACCTAATGAAAAAACACGTGGATGGGACTGGTGTTCTGGTTACCATTATAGTGATTCAGTGATTGTAGGATTTGGACATATGCATCTTAGTGGTACTGGTGTTGGAGATTTGGGTGATGTGTCATTGTTGCCGACTCTTGACGTTAATGTTGATAGCACATTGTTTAGTCATAATGCGGAATATGTCCGTCCTGGCTATTATTCTCTATTGTTGAATTCAGCGATACATGTGGAACTGACAGCTACAAAACGTGTGGGATTTCATCGTTACAGTTTCCCCGCCAATGCTAAAACCGGAAATATAATCATGAATCTCAAACAAGGTATAGGTTGGGATAAAATGACTTCTTGTGGATTTAAGCAAGAGGGGCCGAATATGGTTACAGGTTTCCGTATGTCTACTGGTTGGGCGAAGAATCAAAAAGTGTATTTTGCAATTGTGTTCTCACAGCCAGTAAAGATATTGCATCAAAATGGTGATAGCATCTGTGCTTTCTCATTTGATAATGGTAATGAACCGATAATGGTAAAGGTCGGGATTTCAGCGGTAAGTGCGGATAACGCATGCAAAAATATAGAAGCAGAATTGCCCGGTTGGGATTTTAATGCCACTGTGGATTCGGCTGAAAAAGCATGGAATGATGAACTGGGTAAGATAGCGATAAAAACAGATAACACTCACGCACGTCGCATATTCTATACGAGTATGTACCATACAATGATAGCACCATCTGTATTTGGTGATGTGAATGGTGACTATCGTGGAGCGGACGGTAACGTTTATCATGGCGATTTCATCAATTATACCACATTCTCTCTCTGGGACACATATCGTGCTGCTCATCCTCTTTCTACACTTATTCATCCTGAGATGCAGAAAGACATAGCAAAGACAATGCTCAATATTTTCAAACAACAAGGAAAACTTCCCGTTTGGCACTTAATGGGAAACGAAACTGATTGTATGGTTGGTAATCCTGGTATTCCTGTGTTGACGGATATCGCATTGAAGGGCTTTGATGTAGACAAAAATGCTATATTTACGGCTGTAAAGAAATCAGCTATGCTTGATGACCGAGGAATGAATCTGTTGAAAAAATATGGTTATATTCCTAGTAATCTTGATCCAACATTTGAAACAGTTTCAAAAGGATTAGAATATGCCTTGGCAGATGGATGTATAGCCAAACTAGCCAAGGAATTGGGAAAACCAGAGGATTATAAATACTTCAGTAATCGCAGTTTGTCATATAATAAGTATTTCGATAAGAAATCAGGTTTCATGCGTGGAGTCACGTCTCAGGGTACATTCAGAAAACCGTTTAATCCATTCCATGCTGTGCATCGTCAAGACGATTATACCGAGGGCAATGCGTGGCAATATACATGGTTAGTGCCACATGATGTTCATGGACTGGTAAAGGCATTCGGCAGTGAAAAGCGTTTTGTGTCAAAACTTGACTCCTTGTTTGTTGTTAATGGCGATCTTGGATCAGAGGCTTCTCCCGATATTTCAGGACTTATAGGACAATATGCTCATGGCAATGAACCTAGTCATCACATTATATATATGTATAATTACGTAGGTCAGCCTTGGAAAGCAGCGCCGAAGTTACGCTATGTTATGGACAAGCTATATCGTGACTCCATTGACGGACTGTGTGGAAACGAGGATGTCGGGCAGATGTCTGCGTGGTATGTGCTTTCATCGATTGGTTTATATCAGGTTGAACCTGCTGGTGGAAAATACATCATCGGCTCTCCCCTGTTTGATTCTGCAATTATAAATGTCGGCGGCGGCAGATATTTTACTATACATACCATAAACAACAGTGATACCAATATCTATGTTCAGAAATTGAGACTTAACGGTAAGGCTTATGACAAGTCATATATAATGTATAAGGATATAGTTAAAGGTGGAACTCTTGGGATAGTAATGGGGCCAAAACCTTCAAAATGGGGAGTGAATATGAATTCTAGACCTTGATAACATAACTAAAACTTAATATAATATGAAACGATTTATTGTTATTATATCTCTTTCTTTGTGTATGGCATGTTATTCAGTCGCACAGGAAAATGGAAAAGTAGATGTGCACGCTCGCTATACAAGTATACAGATATATAAGGGAAATGATTTTGAATCAAAGCGTCCTCCTTTAGATGAAAGACTATTTACGTCAGAGGCTGTTGAGAAAAAAATCAAGGAGGTGCAGAAACTCCTTAAAAACAATAAGAGACTTGCATGGATGTTTTCCAACTGTTTCCCAAATACACTTGAGACAACTGTGCATTATCGTGTAGCTGCTAACGGTGATGATGATACATTTGTTTATACAGGTGATATACCTGCGATGTGGTTGCGTGATTCCGGTGCGCAAGTATGGGCTTATGTGTCATTGGCTGATAAGGACATGAAGTTGAGAAAGATGTTGAGAGGGGTGATATTGCGGCAGTTAAAGTCTATCAATATAGACCGTTATGCCAATGCGTATAATGATGGACCGACAGGTGCGGGCTGGCAGAAAGATGATACGCAGATGCAGAAAGATGTATTCGAACACAAATACGAGATTGATTCGTATTGTTATCCGTTGAGGCTTGCATACAGATATTGGAAAGTAACAGGTGATACATCTGTGTTTGGCAACGAATGGCAACAAGCTATTGCTAATATAATTAAGACTTTCAGGGAGCAACAGCGTAAAAATGATGTAGGACCATATCATTTTTTAAGAACAACAGACCGTGCATTCGATACAGTAGGGTGGGATGGATATGGTGCTCCTGTAAGACCTGTAGGACTCATTGCTTCGATGTTTAGACCTTCTGACGATGCTACGATATTACCATTCCTAGTACCTTCTAATTTTATGGCTGTTTCTTCAATGCGTAAATCAGCCGAGATATTAAGTAAGGTAAACAAGAATGATACTCTTGCAACGAAATGTAGTCAATTAGCTGATGAAGTAGAAGCTGCACTAAAGAAATATTGTATTTATAATCATCCTATATATGGAAAGATATATGCTTATGAGGTAGACGGATTTGGAAACCAGCTGTTAATGGATGATGCAAATGTTCCAAGTCTTTTGGGCTTAGGATACATGGGAGACGTGAGCCTTGATGATTCTATATATCAAAACACACGTCGCTTTGTATGGAGTATTGATAATCCAACATTCTTTAAAGGTAAAGCTGGAGAGGGAATAGGTGGACCACACATCGGTTATAACATGGTCTGGCCGATGAGTATAATGATGAAAGCATTTACGTCAACTGATGATGACGAGATTCGTTGGTGCATGAAAACTCTTATTAATACCGATGCAGGGACTGGTTTCATTCATGAATCGTTTAATAAGGATGATGCTTCTAAATATACTCGTCCTTGGTTTGCATGGCAGAATACTCTGTTTGGCGAACTTGTAATAAAGTTAATCGATGACGGAAAAATTGACTTATTGAACAATTTGTAATACATCTTATATTATGTGGCATAACAGTGGAAGAAAAATTAGTCCTGTCGCATGGGTACCCACCTTGTATTTTGCTATGGGCATGCCTTTTGTGGTATTAAATATGGTGTGTACCCTTATGTATAAAGGATTTGGAGTTAGTGATTCCGAGATTGCGCTATGGACATCACTTATAATGTTACCGTGGACATTGAAACCATTGTGGAGTCCATTTCTTGAGATGTATAAAACAAAGAAGTTCTTTGTAGTCTTTACTCAGGTGCTTACTGGAATAATCTTTGCATTGGTTGCCTTTGGACTACAGTTGCCTTCGCCCTTTGCGATAACTATATCGTTGTTTGCGGTAATAGCTTTGAGCGGTTCTACTCATGATATTGCTGCTGACGGATTTTATATGGCATCTTTGTCAACATCCGAACAAGCTAGATGGATTGGGTGGCAGGGAGCTTTCTATAATATAGCTAAAATAGCGGCAACCGGTGGATTGGTGTATCTAGCTGGTGTATTTATCGATGACTATGGCGTGAGAAACGCATGGATGATAATAATGCTTATAATTGGCGTTATGATGATTACTCTTGGTTGTTACCATGGGTTAGTGCTGAGGTCTGCTGCAAGTTCGTCTCCTGTAAATATAACATTGAGAGAGCATTTGCGAGAACTCTGTGATGTTTTTGTTGATTTTTTCCAAAAGAAACATATTATATATTATCTGTTTTTTATAATTCTATATCGGTTTGCCGAAGGGTTTGTAATGAAGATTGTGCCGTTGTTCCTTAAGGCTCCGCGTGCAGAACAGGGATTGGGGCTCACAGAACAGCAAATAGGAATATGTTATGGTACGTTTGGAGCAGCCGCTTTCGTTATTGGTTCTATTCTTGCTGGTTATTATATTGCTCATCGGGGACTGCGTAAGTCCATATTTTCACTTGCTTTGGTGTTTAATATACCATTTGTTGCATATACTATTCTTGCAATTTACCAACCTGAAAGCCTGTGGTTAGTTGGCAGTTGCATTGTAATGGAGTATTTTGGATATGGTTTTGGCTTTGTCGGCTTGACGTTGTTCATGATGCAACAGGTTGCACGTGGTAAGCATCAGATGGCTCATTACGCCTTTGCAAGTGGAATAATGAATCTAGGAGTTATGTTGCCTGGAATGTTGAGCGGTTTCGTAAGTGATTGGTTGGGATATCGGGCATTCTTTGTCTTCGTATTGCTCTGTGCTATACCTGCAATACTGATAACACGCTTTGTCCCATTTACATTTACTGATGATGTTATCAACTAATTAATTAGAATTCTCTTATAAATAGAATTTCTATGATAGTTCACATTATTATCTTAAAATTTAAGATGACAAGTAATTTAAAAACAAAATAACATGAAGAATTTAGTAATATCTGGCAATTCTCTTCCAAATATTCCTTGGGAGGACCGTCCTGCTAATTGTAATAACCCTTTGTGGCGTTATTCTGCTAATCCTATTATTCAGAGGGATTTGCTTCCTGACTCGAATAGTATTTTCAACAGTGCGGTCGTACCTTTTGACAAAGGCTTTGCTGGTGTATTCAGATGTGATGATAAAAATCGTCGAATGACTTTGCATGCAGGATTCAGTGATGACGGAGTTAACTGGAAAATAAACGAGGAGCAACTGCACTTTGATTGTAATGACGATGAAATCGGAGAATGGGTATATGGATATGACCCACGTGTATGTTTCATTGATGACCGCTATTATGTTACATGGTGTAACGGATATTATGGACCAACCATAGGTGTGGCTTGGACTACCGATTTTAATACTTTCCATCAAATGGAAAATGCCTTTTTACCATATAACCGTAATGGAGTAATGTTTCCGCGTAAGATAAACGGTAAGTATGCTATGCTTAGTCGTCCTAGTGATACAGGTCATACAGCCTTTGGCGATATCTTTTATAGTGACTCACCTGATATGGAATATTGGGGGCATCATCGTCATGTAATGTCTCCGGCTGCTTTCGAGGTTAGTGCATGGCAGTGCATGAAGATTGGTGCTGGTCCTGTTCCTATAGAGACTTCAGAAGGATGGTTAATGTTTTATCATGGTGTTCTTCGTTCATGCAATGGGTATGTATATAGCTTTGGCTCAGCATTGTTGGATATTGATGAACCTTGGAAAGTAATATGTCGTTCAGGACAATATCTAATTTCTCCACAAAAGGAATATGAATGCGTTGGAGATGTTCCGAACGTATGTTTCCCTTGTGCAGAACTGCATGATCCAGTTACAGGTAAAGTTGCAATATATTATGGTTGTGCCGATACGGTCACAGGATTGGCTTTTGGATATATACAAGAAATTATCGAATTTACTCGTCGGACAAACATATTGTAGTATTATAACTCAGTTGTTAGTTTGTGAAAAAGGGATTACATCGTTCTGAAAATCAGTATACGATGTAATCCCTTTTGTTTAGACAAAGATAATAATAACAGTGTTGTGAATTATCTTTTTTGAATGACTGTTATAGCCATTGTCCATATTTCCTTATAAAGAATTTTTTCACTACTTGTGTGAGAACTCCGTAACCTAATAATATTGCCACTAAAAATGGATAATACATTATAGGCAATGGAGTCATTTTAAGAGCCGCCCCTATTGATGTGTAAGGAATTATAAGTCCTATCACTGCTATAACTAATGTCATAAATACTACAGGTGATGCAGCGCAGCTTTGTATGAAAGGTATTTTACCAGTGCGTATGATATGAATCACGAGTACTTGTGATAACAGCCCTTCAACAAACCATCCTGTTTGGAACAGACTTTGAGATGATGGTACACATGCAGAAAAGAGGAAGTACATCAACGCAAATGTAATATAATCAAAGATAGAACTTACTGGTCCCATATAAAACATGAATCTTGATATACCTTTGGTATGCCATACTTTTGGACTCTTGATGAAGT
The DNA here is from genome assembly GCF_051059605.1 of Prevotella sp. Classification (GTDB taxonomy): domain Bacteria; phylum Bacteroidota; class Bacteroidia; order Bacteroidales; family Bacteroidaceae; genus Prevotella. The sequence goes on along the minus strand of NZ_CP050883.1, from coordinate 2,002,798 downwards.
CCTCGTCCATATTGTCCCAAGGTATTGCGGTCTGTGAGATATCATATAACATGTTTTGGGATAATATCTGGATAGGAAGCATCGGTAAGAATGGTAAGAGGATGCTTGCTCCTAGCATACTTAGCATGTTTCCGAAATTACTACTGGTTGTCATCTTGATGTATTTTACAATATTACCAAATGTAATTCTTCCATATTCTACACCAGTACGCAATATATTGAGATCCTTCTCTAATAGAATGATGTCTGCACTTTCTTTGGCAATATCTACCGCAGTATCTACAGAAATACCAACGTCGGCAGTCTTTAGTGCTGCGGCATCATTTATTCCATCACCCATGAATCCTACGGTATGTCCCTCTTCCTGAAGCAGAGTTACAATCCTTGATTTTTGCATAGGACTTAGTTTCGCGAAAATAACAGTTTCTTCAAGTTTTTCTTTCAACTCGTTGTCATCCATCATTTCCAATTCGTTTCCAAGCATAATCTTGTCGAACTTGATGCCTACGTCATTGCAAATTTTCTTAGTTACGATTTCATTATCACCAGTAAGTACTTTTACGTTTACTCCCAATTGCTGAAGAGAAGAAAGTGCAGTCTGTGCTGAAGGTTTTGCTGGATCAAGAAAACCTACGAAGCCAGCCATAATCATATCTTTTTCATCTTCTGCAGAATATGTAGGGTCTCTATTATCAAATGTCTTTACTGCAACGATAAGTATTCTAAGTCCGTCCTCATTTAATTCTTTAGACATCTTTATGATGTGCTCCCTTGTTTTTTCATCCATTGGTAGGATTTCGTCGGTATCAATCTGCAACTGTCTGTCTTCTCCAGGATCGTATGCTCGTGAACATAGTTGCAGCATTTCTTCTACAGCACCTTTACATATTAATAGATGACTACCGTCTGAACGCTCAAGTATAACAGACATACGTCGACGCTGGAAATCAAAAGGAATCTCGTCTATTTTTTTATAGGCTTCGTCTGCTTTTAGTGAGTCATGCAATTCAACATGGTTAAGTATGGCTACATCTAACAGACTTTTCAATCCTGTCTGATGATAACTATTTAGGTAAGTCCACTTTAATACTTCTTCGTCTGATTCTCCATATATGTTAAGATGACGCTCTAATACAACCTTGTCAAGTGTAAGGGTACCAGTCTTGTCTGTACACAAAGTATCCATTGCTCCGATGTTCTGTATTGCATTAAGGCGCTTTATAATTACTTTATTCTTACTCATGTTAACAGCTCCTTTTGCAAGGTTTGCTGTGACAATCATAGGAAGCATCTCTGGAGTAAGACCTACAGCTATTGCTACAGCAAATAGCATTGCGTCTACCCAATTGTCCTTGGCTATACCGTTTATAATAAACACAACAGGAACCATAACTGCCATAAATGAAATCAACAGATAGCTTACACGCTTCAGACCCTTGTCAAAACTTGTTTCCTGTCTTTTGCCAGTAACAGTCTTACTGATAGAACCAAAATAAGTATGTTCACCGGTTGTCACAACGACCGCTGTTGCAGTGCCGCTTATAACATTTGTACCCATGAAGCATATATTTTGTAAATCTATAATCGGACTTTTCTCAGCATCCTTTGTTTTATAGCATGTAGCATTTTTCTCAATTGGTAATGATTCTCCTGTAAGTGCAGATTGAATAACAAATAAGTCTTTTACATTTATAAGCCTGCAGTCTGCTGGTATCATATCTCCTGCTGATAGGTGAATGATATCTCCAGGAACTATATCTTTTATGTCAACTTCATACTTTTCGCCATTTCTTTCAACAGTAGCAGTAGTCTCTACCATGTCTTTCAACTTCTCTGCTGCTTTGTTGCTTCTGTATTCCTGAATAAATCTTAGGGCTACACTTACAGTTACCATAATACAAACCATTACGACAGTAGAATAGTCTCTGTCGGAAATCTTTGGTAACCAGATATCTATTATTGCAGATATTATGGCAATAAAAATAAGTATTCCGATAAAAGGATTGATGAATGCGCTGATAAGTTGTTTTATCCAGGATACCTTACCTTCTTGTCTCACCTCGTTATATCCATATGTTTCAAGGCGATCTTTTACTTGTGAATCATCTAATCCGTTTCTTGTTGTTGCTGTTTGATCATACAATTCGTTTTCATTGCAGCAACTTGCTTTCCTTAAAATTTCTGCTTGGTCTTTGAAACCATTAATTGGTCTCAACTGAGGTCTTCTTTTAAATTTCATTATAATTACCTCCATGAATGTTATGACGTATATGGAGGTAATCAGGACGTATTATATCCTAATCAACCTTCATGACATCGGGTTTATTTTTAATATGACTATCGGATTTATCGTCCATAATGAACTATAATTTATAATTTGCCGCAAAAGTAATCTATTATATTCCAAAATCAGACTATCAGATGATAAAAAGAGTTGCTTATTAGAGATTTCTAATCTCAAATAAATAATATGTTGGTTCATTATGTCTCATCGCTAATGTCTACTTAAAATGATTAACCTTTAGTGTAGCGCATTATAAATTAAATATTTAGAGTCTATATTTCTCAGTGACAATTTGAGTTTCGCCCTTTTAGGGTGCCTTCCCTGTATTTTTGTTTTTTTTTAGCTACGAAGCTACGGTAACTCTCGCAAAGTCCATAAACAGAGGGATTAACGATACGTAGCTTGCAGGATTTAGCTACGCAAGCTACGTTCTAGCTACGTTATCTTTTTCAGCCTATATAATGTACGTGCAGGCACGCGCATACCTAGGGTTTTGCAAAATATAAGCGTCTAATTGTCAACTTATTGAAAATCAGTATTTTATCGACGAATTTGACTAAATAAAGTGACGGTGGCCCGACCGTCAAATATCAAGTTTTGCATGCGTTTCTATATAGAAACGGAAACGTTTGCACGTAGAAACGCAGACGTTTCTACGATGTAAAGTTTGCGTTTGATCGATGAAACACACTGCATTTCATCATAGAAAACACTGTAAAACATCGCAAAACATATCAAATTACGTCGTAAAATGGAATGCAATAGGAGGAAAAATTTCACCCATATTTTACCGACGAATAACCTTCACTTTATTCTACCCGAAAAAGTGTTCTAACAAATTGAGACACAATGGATAGCCACTTCGACACTTGTTATTACGAAAGACTCTGAGTGCGCCTGCGCACGCACGTGTGCCATCAATGTGTTGCTCCTAATAATTAAAACTTTGGCTAACAGCCTAACCTAAATTCCATTGTATGGGCAAAAAAATTGCAGTACCTTTGCCGAGAATTCAGCGGAATTAGGCAGAACTTTTAAGCACAGAAAAATCTGTTCCTGTTTACTAAATCTAAGTGTGCTATTTTTCAGATGCAGCCAACAGTTCTTTGACAGATTTACTTATAAAATACTTTTCATCCTTAAAATGACACAAATTGACGTAGCTAAAACGTAGCTTACCGTAGCTAAATCCTGCAAGCTATGTATCGTTAATCCCACTGTTTATGGGTTTTGCGAGAGTTACCGTAGCTTCGTAGCTAAAAAACACCAAAAATGCAGGGGGATACACCCTAAAAGGGCAAAACTCAAATCGTCACTGAGAAATATAGACTCTAAATATTTAATTTATAATGCGCTACACTAAATGTTAATCATTTTAAGTGGACACTCGTGATGTCTGATATATTTTAAAACTAAGCTTTATAATGATTAAATAAATTGTTGCTTTTAGTTTCTTGCTTACATTTTATTCTGTAAACGTGTTACTAGCGAATCATTAATTTGTTACTTGTTTTTGTGTAAGAACGTTCTCTCGTACATTATATATATAAGTATTAGTGTAATGCCGTATCATTATAAAATGAGTAATATAGAGTTTTATTTGTCACAGAATTAAAGAGAGGTTTTCTTCGTGTAATATTTATGCTTGTAATCCGTCCAAAGTGTCACTTTGGATACCGTTAATGAAACAACTTGATATATATCAAGTTGTTAACTGTTTCAAATTGATAAAAGCAAAAATAATTTACAATACAGATTGTAACCGTGTTGTATTTACTGTGTGCGTGAACAGCTTGTTTTCCACTTGTAACTGTGCAAAAAGTAACTAAATTGTTAGTTTACATGTGCTTTAAATAGGGCTATTTTACAAATTGAAAGTTTTTAGCCCTATTTTTGATAAGTTTCAAATTGAAAGTGGGTTATTAAATTACGACTAATTTATAGTGAAAAAATATGTATAAAATAGTGTTAATAAATTATTGCTGTATCAGATTAATTATATATATTTGCATCAGAAAAGAATAAAAACCTAAAAAATATACGATTATGAGACGATTTCTTTTGATATCAGTAATGGCAATGTTGACCATCGTAAGTTATGGTCGCAAACATGTAGCCGAAAATGCAGTTGTTGTAGCTGACACTATTTATTATGCAGAAAACATGATGAATGTTGCTACAAGTGGACAAGCAAGCTATTATAGATTGCTAATGAAACAAGGTCAAGGACTTAATAAGAAAAATGTCTTCCAAGACTTCTATATGAATGGAACTTTGAGGGCAGAAGGTGCTTACAGTTTTATTGATCTTGGTAATGATGCAAATACAATACTCGACGGTGAGATTACTACTTATTATAAAAATGGTAAGGAGAAATGGCACGGAAAGTATGTAAACGGAAAACGTGAAGGATATTTCACAATGCAGATGCGTCAGGGTGGTGTTGCAGTAGTTCAGTTTGAGAACGGTAAATCAGCTCATGATTACTTCACAATAACAAATGCTGATGGCACTATGGAGAAACGTCCTATCTCTGATTTGAAGTCTTTTATGTAAAAAATTTGATTTCTCTCTTAATAAAAAGATAAATTACAAAAGTCTCTATTTAAACAATAAACAAGAAGAAAATGCCTGCTTCGTGAGAAGCGGGCATTTTCGTTTTATACTTTTTACAGCGTTTTGATACTGTTGATAAGATAAAAGACTTGAACGTCCTATTAGAATGATATGATACTATTCTCTCACGTTGCTTTTTTATATCTGATATTCATCTCCACTAGAAAAAGTTTTTATAATGTAACTTACTCATCCCTTATAAACAAAGTGTTGGTGACATGAAAAAAACTTTTTATGGTCTCTATTTGCTGAAATATTCTGAAGGCGTTTTACCTGTATATTGCTTAAAATTGCGGATGGCAGTTGATCTAGAACGGAATCCCACATTGTAGAATATATCCTGATAGTTATATATCTGTTCGTTTTTTACTCGATTAATAAAGTCTTCAATGCGCAAAGAATTTATATATGCATTGAAATTGGTATATCCGAGTTCTCTCAAAGCCTTTGAGAGTGTAGTTCTATTGGTGTATAGAGATGCTGCCATAGAGTTTAGAGAGATATCTGGATTTCTGTAGTCTAACGTATGCCTCATATATATTACCACTCTTTCACATAAAGAATTTGCTTTCTCTTCTATTTCTTCAATGTATTCAGCCTCTTTACTATCTTCATAAGTGGTTTCTGCAGTATTTGATTCTGGTAGCTTTATCAGCCTTTCAAATAATTCCATGTATGCAATATATATGCTGCATCCTGCACTAACATAATAATAGAGAGTTTTTATAATAAGGTGATCAGATATGAGTATAATGATATATGCAATAGTATTTATGATGAAACAAATGGTATACTTCATCATCCAAACTCTATCTGTATTATTGTAATGTCTAGTATATGGTATTGTGAATATTAAAAAGACGGGAGTAAATACCAAAACAACAAGAAAAAATCTAAACCAAACATCAATTCTTGTAAAATGGGGTAGCATTTCTAATAAAGAATGATATGGTGGAAATGTGACTCCAAAGATTTTTAATACATTATAAATTAGTATTAAAAAAAGTAATGGACTATATAGTTTTATGACTCGCCATACATTTAGATATCCTGGTGAAATTACTTCAAGAGGATACATAATGTATGAAATCACCATGAATATAGCAACTAATAACATTGGTGCAGAAATCACTAATTCAGGGACTTCTCCATTGCACAAAACGTAGAATCTTCTTATGTAACTGATTACAGAGAAGAATACTATAAATGAAAGAATAATTCTAGATCGTTCGCCACTTTTTCTACGGGCGAATATGAGCAACGATGTAAGCAAGCATGCTATGGCCGCGGCAAATGTGGTGGCTAAATATAGACTTTTCATAATTTTATTTTGCAAATTTAATCAAAAAATAGGTATATTAAGTAAATATCATCAAATTTTGTGGTAATGAGACATGCAAATTGTGATAATGAAACACCTGAATATATAGTATTGATTAACTTTGCCACGTTGATTGTATTCATGCACTGTTTATTAATAACAAAAGAAATAATAATTAAAATTAACTAACGATGAAAAAAATATCTTTTTTATTCTTATTGTTTGCCTCCTTATTTGTAGCTTGTAGTACTGATAATGATGTTGCGAAGGTTGACAATCCTTTTGACCCATCTAGCGAACTTGCTGATAGTGTTTTAAGAAACAAGATTGTTGTTATTAGCGATTTGCATCTAGGAAATGATCTTGCTTACTCTGAAAATGTGAAACATCTTAACCGTCTAAACCAGTTCCTTAAGGAAGTAAGGGCATCTAGTACAATAAAAGAATTGGTTATAGCTGGTGATATGTTTGATGAGTGGTATATCCCTTCACGTACTAATACTTATGAAAACAAAAGTCAGTCTGATTTCATACTAAAAACTGTAGCTGCAAATAAAGCTATATTTGATGTTCTTAATGGTATTATAACTGATAAGAAAATTAAGGTAACTTATATTCCTGGTAATCATGATATGGGATTTACTCCAGCTAACATAGATTTAGCAATGCCCGGAGTGAATCAAGCTCGTGATGCAGGACGCAATGGCTTAGGAACTTATCATCCTGATAATTATCCAGAAATAGCTATAGAGCATGGGCATAGATATGATTTTTTCAGTGACTTAACTCTAGATGAGGCCGATCCAAACGTTAAGGGAACTACTTTTGCGCCAGGATATTTCTTTGCTCGTATTGCTGCTAACTCATTTGTAAATCCAATTGCAATAGGAAATAGAACTAGGGTGCCTGATGTAGTATTAAACAATAAGAAGGATCCAGAACAAGTTAGTAAATATGTATATTATAAATTGTGGAAGCAAGTTTTAGATAGTGTTATATATGTTAATGATAACTTTGATGACAAGATTATTACCACAAATGTAGATAATTTCACTAAGACTTATTCTATTAATGACGTTCTCCCTTATAACGATGCAAATGGAAATATACAAATGAAAATGTATAATGGTTTGTTTACTCAAGAAGCTTGGAATAATCGTATGAAAGCTAATGATGTAAAGGTTATGACACCTATTGATTCTGCAATTATTGGAAGTCTGAAAACTCAATATGTTGATGACCAGTCTTACACTCAGTATTTTAGCAGTGTGGATAAACAAAATATTCGTGTTGTCATATTTGGACACACTCATATACCAAAGATGATTAGTTATAATAAGAATAACCACTCGTGTGTTTATGCTAATACAGGAACTTGGGAAGATAGAAAAAGTCGTATAAGGAATAATAATATTGATCAAGATTCAATTAATATGAATTTTGTTGTTATCACTCCAAATAAGACGAATCATAAAATGCTAAATATTAAGTTATATAAATATCTTTATGGTGCACATAGCGTATTAAATAGTAAGGATGTTGATTTGTCTACTGATCAAAAATAACAATAATGTAGACTTCCAAGATTTTCCATATACTTAATCAAATTTCGTTTAAAAATAGAGAAAATGTTTTTGTATTTAATGCAAAATAAATAAAGTTAACGACTTATGTAATAGAAGTAATCAGGTAAATAAAATGAAAAGCGGTGAGTGTACGATATATAATATGTGTATCTTCTCTCACTGCTCTTTTTTTACTATTATGATGAGACTATTATCTTAATATTTCTCTATAGGTGTATAATCAGATTCCCCTACAAAGGTTGTTATTTATTTCACGAAAATAAACATAATATAATATTGAGAATTCTCAATATAGTTGTAAACTTTTTATAAATAAAGAATACTGATATGGTATTGTTTATTTGAGAAAAAGTCATCAAAATTGGATGAGTATTTAAGTTAATCGTCACTTCTTACCTTTATCCCTTCACTAATTTTTTGCTCTTACTCCATTAAAACAGAGTAAAAGTGATGAAGTGACGATAATTCCATTAAAAAGCTGTTTTGATGCCGAATAGATAATTACTAGACATTATAAGTTGATGTCTAGTTCTACAGGGCAATGATCGCTACCAAATATATCTGTATGTATTTTGGCATCTTCGATATTATCTTTTATCCGTTCTGAAGTCAGAAAGTAGTCGATACGCCAGCCCGTATTGTTTTCACGAGCATGGAAACGATAACTCCACCAACTGTAAGTAACCTGCTCTGGATATAAAGTACGGAAAGAGTCAATGAATCCATTGTTTAACAATATCGACATTTTCTCTCGTTCCTCATCTGTGAATCCTGCATTTTTATGGTTAGTCTTTGGATTCTTGATATCTATTTCCTCGTGTGCTACATTCATATCACCACATACGATGACAGGTTTGTTTTTGTCAAGTTCATGAAGAAAAGCCTGAAAATCCTCTTCCCATTTCATACGATATTCCAGACGACGAAGTCCGTCTTGAGAATTTGGTGTATAAACAGTTACAATATAAAATTTATCATATTCAAGAGCTATAACGCGGCCTTCATGGTCGTGCTCTTCGATCCCAATCCCGTATTTAATGCTCAATGGTTTATGCTTTGTAAATATAGCGGTTCCGCTATATCCCTTTTTCTCGGCATAGTTCCAATAAGATTCATAACCCGGAAACTGCAGGTCAAGTTGCCCTTCCTGCATCTTTGTTTCCTGAAGGCAGAAGAAGTCTGCGTTTAAAGTATTGAAATACTTTTCAAAATCCTTTCCAACACATGCACGCAAACCATTAACGTTCCAAGAGATAAATTTCATATTGTGACTGTTTTAATTAGTTTATTTACTTCCGACAGCTTGGAAGACAGTGTTTACATCAATTTGATCGTCGCCAACCTTTACGCTCTTAATAACGAAATTGATGCTGCTCTTTTTATTGTAGTATTGAATCTGTGGATAGAGATATCCATAAGAACTACTAGCCATATAATCAGCGAAGGTTATTTCGCAAGCCTTCCCGTTGTAATTAAACTTAAGCGTTTTGTTAGCAGGAGTCATTAAATAGAAATAATAACTCTGATTCCAATATGTATTTGAAGCTTGCGCATACGTGTTAACAGCTCCTATAAGAGTTTGTCTTCCTGCATTTGTAATAGCATCTTTGACGGCAGAGTTAGTAGATACATAGTTCTGCAAGAAGCTGATAGGGAATGAAAGACTTGTAAATGTAGAATCTGATGCAGTTACCATCCAGTCAACCTCTACAGAATCCTTTTTGGTATCATTGTAGAAATAGAGATAACCAGAATAATCACCTTCAAGAGCCTGGAGAGTTTGTTTACGCTGTGCACCAGTAAGGGTGATGATGTTGCTGTTGTTGTCGTTGTTGTCATCGCTTAGGCACGACGTAAAAGTTGTTGCTGCCAAAACTGAGCAGAACAAAATCAAGATTGCGTTTTTTAGATTTTTCATATCATGTTTTAAATTAATATTATGTATAAGGTAAATGCCAGGGATGTAAGAATCTTGCATCCCATAGCTTACTTTTTTATATTCTTTTAGATTCACCACGAAGAAGACTCATGAATTCCTGTCGTGTAGTAAGAGAATTAAATACTCCACTGAAATCACTTGTCGTGGTGATAGAATTCTGTTTCTCTACTCCGCGCATCTGCATACACATGTGCTTGGCCTCTATAACAACCATAACGCCTTGGGGTTTCAAGGTTTCCTGAATACAGTCTTTTATCTGTTGGGTAAGTCTTTCCTGCACTTGCAGTCTATGGCTGAATATGTCTACAACACGTGCTATCTTACTTAATCCTGTGATATATCCGTTTGGGATATAGGCTATATGTGCCTTTCCGTAGAAAGGTAGCATGTGATGTTCGCAAAGTGAAAACACGTCAATGTCCTTAACTATTACCATTTGGTTGTAATCTTCCTTGAAGATAGCGTCTGTAAGAACCTTATGCGGATCCTGTGTATATCCGCGGGTAAGAATCTGCATTGCTTTTGCTACACGCATAGGTGTTTTCTCAAGCCCTTCACGCTCTGGATTCTCGCCCAATATTTTCAATACCTCTTTATAATGTAATGCTAGGTCGTCAAGACCATCACGAAATTCATTTTCCGGATTCATATCTTATCGTTCTAATGTTAATAATATCAGTATTGTATGGAAATAGTTCCCTTCACAATACATGCTTGTCTGTATCCTAAAGCCTTAACTTTCGTGAGCATAGTCTTTGCTTCCTGAAAGCTCCGATAGTTTCCTACTCTGCATATCCAATGTGGAGAATAGAAATGCACATATATAGGTTCTTCGGGATATTTAAGTTTTATCGTCGTTCTAGCTTGTTCAGCTTTCATTCTGTCATTTCTTGAGTTGCCGCCGGAGAAAGCTTGGACTCTGAATCCTGTAATCTTTCTGCTGCCGCGCATCACTTTTTTGCGCATGTCAATTGTTGGAATGTCAAACTCTTCTTCGTCGTCAATCCTAACTGGCTCGCTTTTCTGCTTCGTTGTGTTTTCTCGTTTCTCAGGACTCTTCTCATTATTAACTATATTCTCATTCTTGTTGTTATAGTTATAATTATTGTTGTGATGCTTTGCAGAGTCACCAATCACGTTTTGCGGTTTGATATTGTTTCTGTTGCGGTTATTTTCGCTTCTGCTAGTTTCAGCTTTTTTTTCTTTTATGACGGTATTGTCAGCCTTTTGTTGAGTCTGTATCTTCTTGCCGTTAACCAATTCATCAATTTCCTTGCTTTGGGTAACAGTAACGTTACCTTTACCTGCGACGTTCTTCTTCAGATGGTCGAGATAAGTTTGTGCGCCAGCGTTGACGGAAATACCTAATGCAATTATTGACGATATAACGAACTTATTCATATATTCTTGTATGTGTATTAATGTTGAAAATATGCTGGGATATCGGTATGATAGAGTGTTGTCACAAAACAACATTCATATCATTACAATATCCCTGCATTTCAATATTTTTATTATTTCTTCCAAGCGTCGATGATACCCTTGAAATCAGCAGTCTTCAAAGCAGCACCACCGATAAGACCACCGTCGATATTTGGCTTAGAGAATAGCTCAGGAGCGTTAGAAGCCTTGCAGCTACCACCGTAAAGGATTGATGTCTCCTCAGCAACTTCCTTACCATACTTTTCAGCAACGATAGAACGGATGTATGCAAGCATTTCCTCTGCCTGATCAGAAGTAGCAGTCTTACCTGTACCGATAGCCCAGATTGGCTCGTATGCAAGAATGATGTTCTTCCACTCTTCTGCGCTCAAGTTGAATACGCTGTCGGCTAGTTCAGCCTTAACAACTTCGTTCTGCTTGTTACCTTCGCGCTCTTCAAGAGTCTCGCCACAGCAGAAGATAATCTTCAAACCGTTCTTCAATGCAAGCTGTACTTTCTCCTTAAGGATTGCTGCAGTCTCACCATAATATTGGCGACGCTCTGAGTGACCAAGGATAACATACTGAGCACCTGTGCTCTTTACCATTTCGGCAGAAACCTCACCTGTGAAAGCTCCTTTTTCCTTGTCTGCGCAGTCCTCTGCACCAAGACCAACTACGTTTTGGTCAAGTACTTGTGCAACGCTGGCCAAGTGGATGAAAGGTGTACAAACAACTACATCACAATTAGGCTTGTCAGCAACTAAAGCTTCGTTGATCTCTTTAGCAAGAGCAACACCATCTTGCAGGTTCATGTTCATTTTCCAGTTACCTGCTACGATTTTCTTTCTCATTTTATTTTTCTTTTTATTAAACAGTTGATATATTTTATCTTTGTCTTCTTTTTCCTTATTTCTCACCCATTTACCCCAAGCCAGTATCCTATCAGCAATAGTTAGAAGCATTAATGGTAATATGAACCATAATACAATCTCTAGTATTTTTCCCCAAACAGTGTCATTAGGTATCTTCCCGATTTCAGTCTGTTCGAGTGGCTTGTTCAGAGTTTCTTCTGAAGGTAAGTCATTGTGGCTCCATTTGTTTATTATTCTGCCATTCTTAATCAAAAGCAATCCAGGATTACTCCTAATTATAGTTTTTAGGGTAGTCTCGTCTGTTGTACAGAATGGATATTCCGCCCCAGTGATGTCTATCCACCTTTTTATAGGTTTATCATTGCTTGCTGTCAGACAATAGAATGGTACGTTTTGTTGTTGGGCATATTCGTATATCTGGTCAATGTTGCCAAAGTTGGAGTCATCAGCTTGCTCAAGATGTGGTGCTATCAGCAGGAATGTGTATCCTTTGTAGTCCAATATCTTTTTGGTGATATCTTCTCCAGTATTCTTGTCCTCAATAGAAAAGTCATGTATCGGTGGAATGTATCCTTCTGAAATCTGTATCGTTTTGCTATCAATGAACTTCCATGTAGAGTCTGGATAGTTGGCAAGCGAAAATTCTTTTTTTACCCCGTTCTTCTCCAATATGAATGATGTGTCAAACTTAGGTTGCTTTGCTCCCTTGGGTATTGTCATCCCTTCGCGTATGTTAGCACCTATATAATATGGTCTGAAATCAAACAGTGGCAGATAATACAAACTGTAGCCGCTGCTCAATACAATAAACAATATTGTATAGTTTATTACTATCCATTGGGTACTTTTAGATATGAACCTCACCATAGACAGTGGCTTCCATGTCACAACCGCAGCACATGCAATAAGTATAATGTTCTTTATCAGCGATTGTATATTGGTCAGTTTGATAGCGTCACCGAAACATCCGCAGTCTTTTATCGGATTTGCTATAGTCAACCATATCGTAATGGCTGTCATAATGCACATGAATGCCAATATTATCTTAGAACATATTCTACGTCTTATGGCAAACAGCATGAATATTCCCAGTGAGAATTCCAGTCCCGACATTGCAACTGATGTAGTCAGCGTAATCCAGTCTGGTATCATGCCAGCCATTCCTACGGCACCAAGATAGTCTTGTAGTTTGTACTGTGTGCCTATAGGGTCAATAGCTTTTACATATCCGGAGAATATAAAAGTGAATGCCAATACAAGTCTGCATAAATTCACCAGTATTCCGATAAATTGTGCTTTGGCAGAAATATATGTGCTACTTTTCTCCATTAAGTTTTATTGCGCCAAATACCGCATAGTTTATAATATCCATGTAGTTGGAATCAATGCCTTCAGAAACAAGAGTCTCGCCGTTAATATCCTCAATTTCCTTAACTCTTTCAATCTTAGTCAGTATGAAGTCGGTATAGCTACTGATTCTCATAGAGCGCCAAGCCTCGTCATAGTCGTGATTCTTTTTTAGCATTAGTTCCAATGCCTCTTTAGCGTGTTTATCATACAGGGTCATGGCTTCGCTAACTGTCATATCAACAGAGTCAACGAATCCTTTTTCAAGTTGGACTAACCCAATTATTCCGTAATTGATAAGTGCTATAAATTCAGGACGTATACCTTCACCTACTAAAGATTCTTTTTTAATCTCCAGTGAACGTATACGTTTTGCCTTAATAAACAGTTGATCTGTCAGTGATGACGGTCGCAATATGCGCCATGAAGCACCATAGTCGTGTAACTTCTTGCTAAAGAGTTCACGACATTCTTTCATTACATTCTCAAACTGTTTCTCTGTATTCAAATTGCTCATAAGCCTTAAAACTTTGCGATGCAAAGTTACTTATTAATAATGAATTCACCAAATTTTTTGGCTTATGCTTTAGGTATGTCATTTCATACTTTGGCGATAATGTATCATTCTTACTACGCCACACATTGCTTCGTATCTTGCTTTCAGAGAGTCACGCTTGACGCCCAGCATATTTCTTTTTCCGATATTTCCAGTCGAAGAAATAGCCTTTAGTGTTGCCTGAAGTGCTGAATCTGTACGTGCGATGTCTTGCTGGGCCATCTTTAATGATGCGTTTTGCCATATTTTCAAGGCACGCTTACGTGTTTCTATCGCTTCAGGATAATTCTTCCTCAACGACATTATTGAGTCTAGAGTTTGCTTGTATTGACCTGAGCCATAGAGTGATTCTATGTCAGACATCAATGGTGTTGCCTTCTCGTCTTGAGTTTCGGCACAGCTGCATATAATTGCTGTAAGCGCAAAAAGCCAAAAATACTTCTTCATGAGTGCAAAAATATAAAAAACTAACTGAACTTGCATATTCTGACATTAAATTTTAGTATCTTTGCACGCAATTTAGAGCACGTTAAGAGAAATTAAGTAACAATGAGAAATATTACAAATGCCGATTTGGCGAAACTACTAGATAAGGATATCTTTCATAAAATCTCAGAAGCAGCCGATTCCTTGGGATTGGAATGCTATGTCGTAGGAGGATATGTGCGAGATCTATTCCTTGAGAGACCATCTAATGATATTGATGTTGTCGTAGTAGGAAGTGGTATTCGCGTTGCTACCGAATTGAAAAACCTTTTTGGAAAGAAAGCTCATCTTTCAGTGTTTCGTAATTTCGGAACTGCTCAAGTGAAATATCGTGGAGTAGAAGTCGAATTTGTTGGTGCACGAAAGGAGAGTTATAGTCATGATTCTCGCAAACCGCATGTTGAGGATGGTACATTGGAAGATGATCAGAATAGGAGGGATTTCACAATAAATGCTCTTGCTGTTTGTCTTAACAAAGAACGCTTCGGTGAACTTATTGATCCGTTCGATGGTGTTCTTGATATGGAAGACGGTATTATTCGTACTCCGTTAGATCCTGATATAACTTTTTCTGATGATCCACTTCGCATGATGCGTTGTATAAGGTTTGCCACTCAGTTGAATTTTATCATTGATGATGAGACATTTGAAGCTCTTGAGCGTAACGCCCACAGGATAAAGATAATAAGTGGTGAACGAATTGTTGATGAACTCAACAAAATAATGCTTACTAATGCACCAAGTAAGGGATTTGTAGATCTTCAGAGATGTGGCTTGCTACAATTGATTATCCCAGAACTCTCTATGCTGGATTTGGTTGAAACTAGAAATGGCAAGGCGCATAAGAATAATTTTTACCATACTCTTGAAGTGCTTGATAATGTATGCAAGTCGCAGATAGCATCAGATGATAATGGTGATATGATGCTTTGGCTACGTTGGGCAGCATTGTTCCATGATATTGGTAAACCGCGTAGCAAGCGTTGGGATAATGTTGCAGGATGGACATTTCATAATCACAATTATGTAGGTGCCAAAATGATTCCAAGCATTTTTCGTCGTATGAAGTTACCGATGGATATGAAAATGAAGTATGTTCAAAAGATAGTTGATCTTCATATGCGTCCTATTGTTATCGCTGATGATGAAGTAACAGACAGTGCTGTACGTAGACTAATGAATGATGCCGGTGATGACATTGATGACCTGATGACTCTTTGCGAAGCTGATATTACAAGTAAGAATCAGGTAAGAAAACAGCGTTTTCTAGATAATTTCCGCAGTGTACGTGAAAAACTAGCTGATCTCAAGGAACGCGATTACAAGCGATTGTTGCAACCTTGTATAGATGGAAATGAAATCATGGAGATATTCCATCTTACTCCGTGTCGTGAAGTTGGAGCATTGAAGCAGACCCTTAAAGATGCCGTACTTGATAATAAGGTGGAGAATGAACGTGAAGCTTTGATGCAGTTGCTTATGAATAAAGCAAAGAGCATGGGTTTGGTGTAGTTAGTTCTTTATTATAATAGAAATCCGAGTAATCCGATTTGACGGATTGCTCGGATTTTTCATATAATTGATAAAATACCTTTCTATTATGCACAACTCTAACTAATTATTGTTAAAAGTGTATGTCGGTAAAGAGGTAGTTACTGATTTATTGTTACTTTTGCAAAGTAAAAACTAAAAACGGGCTTAAAGTTTTCTGCGCCCCGTATTTCATTATATTATTAACTATGTATAAATTTAATTGTAAAAATAGGTATGAAGATTAAGAATGGTTTATTTATTCTGGTAATCGCAAGTTCTCTCACAGCATGTAGTGGGGGGGGCGGTATGCCAAAGTTTGGTGATGATGAGTTTGCCGTAGTTTCAGTAGGTGCTTCAGATGCATCATTACAGACTACTTACCCAGCCACTATTAAAGGTATTCAGGATGTAGAAGTCCGTCCAAAGGTTTCGGGCTTTATTACCAAGGTTTATGTACATGAAGGACAGACTGTGTCTGCTGGTCAGGTGCTGTTTACAATTGATAGTGAGACTTACCGTGCTGCTGTTCGTCAGGCACAGGCCGGTGTAAATACTGCACATGCACAACTGAACACAGCAAAACTTACTTATGAAAATAACAAAAAACTTTTTGCAAAGAACGTTATCGGACAGTATGAACTATCTACTGCCCTGAATTCTTATGCCACAGCAAAGGCTTCTGTAGCTCAGGCTCAGGCATCTTTAGCTTCAGCAAGAGAAACTCTAAGCTGGTGTCAGGTAAAGAGTCCATCGAATGGTGTAGTTGGAAGTCTTCCTTTCAAAGAGGGCGCTTTAGTAAGCTCTTCTAATGCACAGCCGCTTACAACAGTATCTAATATAAGTACAATGGAAGTATTCTTCTCTATGTCAGAAAGTGAGATACTTAATCTTACAAAGACTGCAGGAAGTGTAAGCGCAGCCATTTCTTCAATGCCGACAGTAAAACTCCAGTTGGCAGACGGAACTGTATATAATCATCCAGGAAAGGTTGTCAAGATGAGTGGTGTTATTGATGCTACTACTGGTTCTGTTTCACTTATAGCACATTTCGCTAATCCAGAGAAACTATTGAAGAGTGGAGGTGCTGGACAGATTGTAATCCCTACAGATGACAATCATGCTATAAAGGTTGCACAGGAAGCATGTTCTGAAGTTCAGGATAAGATATTTGTATATAAGTTAGGTGCCGATAATAAGGTGAAATACACAGAAATTACTGTTAATCCGCAAAATGACGGAAAGACATATATCGTAACTTCAGGATTAAGTGTTGGTGACCGTATTGTAACAAAGGGTATTACCAAACTTTCTGACGGTATGAAGATAAAGCCTATCACAGAAGCTCAGTATGAGAAGAAAATCGACGATGCCGCTAAACTCGCTGCAAAGCAGAGTACAGCAAAGGGATTTGTTGATGTTATGAAAGGCAAGTAAAAACAATAAAAAGAGAATAGTTATATATGACATTAACTAACTTTATAAAGCGCCCAGTACTTTCAACGGTGATTTCCATCTTGTTTGTATTGTTGGGTACTATAGGATTGATATCGCTGCCAGTAGAGCAGTATCCGGATATCGCGCCGCCTACTATTTCAGTTAGTACCACTTATACTGGTGCTGACGCTCAGACGGTGCTTAACTCCGTTGTTACTCCTCTTGAGGAGAGTATCAATGGTGTTGAGAACATGACCTACATGACATCTTCTGCCACCAATGATGGTATGGCTTCGATTACAGTGTATTTCAAGCAGGGATCTGATGCTAACATGGCACAGGTTAACGTGCAGAACCGTGTACAGCAGGCTCAGGCGTTGTTGCCTGCCGAGGTTACTCGTGCTGGTGTAACGGTGTCTAAACGCCAATCTTCAAACGTTATCATGTTCTCTCTTACTACAGAGGACGGACGTTATGATGACCAGTTTGTTACTAACTATGCACTTATCAACGTTATACCTCAGTTGAAACGTATAAATGGTGTAGGTGATATTCAGACTCCAGGTACTCGTACTTATTCCATGCGTATATGGCTTAAGCCAGATAAGATGAAACAGTACGGACTTATTCCTTCTGACATTACAAAAGCTCTTGATGGACAAAATATTGAAGCTGCGCCAGGTAAATTTGGTGAGAACAGCGATATGGCTTTTGAATATGTGCTTCGCTATAAGGGACGTTTGAAGACAATCCCGGATTATGAGAATATCATAATAACAAGTTCAACTAATGGTCAGACGTTGAAGTTGGGTGATGTAGCAAAGGTAGAACTTGGTGGATTACAGTATAATGTAAACCTACTCAATAATGGACATCCTGCCGTACTTGGTATGGTTAATCAGGTTGCTGGATCTAATGCAACTCAGATTGCTTCGGATGTAAAAACTGCTTTGGAAGAGGCAAAGAAAAGTTTCCCACCTGGATTGGAATATACAATTGAGCAGGACGTAACTGAATTCTTGTTCGCTTCTATCCATGAAGTTGTTTTCACGTTATTTATCACATTGGCACTTGTGTTTATTGTGGTTTACATATTCCTTCAGGATTTCCGTTCAACATTGATACCAATGATTGCGGTTCCTGTTGCGTTGATAGGTACGTTCTTCTTCTTATGGGTATTTGGATTCTCCGTCAACTTGCTGACACTGTCCGCCTTGCTGCTTGCGATAGCCATAGTGGTGGATGATGCCATAGTGGTTGTGGAGGCGGTTCATGCCAAGTTGGACCAAGGTTACAAGAGCGCACTCGCTGCATCTATTGATGCCATGAGCGAGATTTCTGGAGCTATCATATCAATTACATTGGTAATGGCAGCTGTGTTTGTGCCTGTATCTTTCATGGGTGGAACTTCCGGAACTTTCTATCGTGAGTTTGGTGTTACGATGGCTATATCTATCGTGATTTCTTCCCTTAACGCCCTTACACTTTCTCCTGCACTTTGTGCAATGTTCCTGAAACCTCACGAGGATGATGAGCATAGCGAAAAGAAGACAACTTTTGTAACCCGTTTCCATGATGGATTCAATCATCAGTTTGATAAGATTACCAATAAGTATAAGAAAGGTGTACAATGGATTATCAACCATTACTTGGTTGTTGGTGGCGCTGTCGTATTAGGTATTGCTGCTCTAGTTATAACAATGGCTACAACTAAGACTGGTCTTGTACCTGACGAGGATACTGGAACACTGTTTGTTACTATATCTGCTGCACCAGGAACAAGTCAGGAACGCACTAAGCAGATTGTTTCACAGGTTGACAAAATGCTTGCCAATAACCCTGCTATACAGCGTCGTGAGTCTATACTTGGATATAACTTTATTGCTGGACAAGGTTCTGATCAGGCTACATTTATTGTAAAACTGAAATCGTTTGAGGAACGTTCGGGAAGTTTCACTACTCGTATAAAGAACGCAATCAAAAATGCCGACATAATGGCTTTGTTTGTGAACCCTCTTGAAAATACTTCTGTTCTTGGTATGATTTACAAGCAGACTGCAACGATAAAGGATGCTCAGATATTGGCTTTTGGTCCTCCTATGATTCCTGGTTTCTCTATGCAGAACGGTGTTACACTGTCTATGCAGGATAAGACCGGTGGAAGCATTGACAAGTTCTATAATGTAACCAAGGAATTCATTGCTGAACTCAATAAGCGACCAGAGATACAGATGGCTCAGACTTCATATAATCCTAACTATCCTCAGTATATGGTAGATGTTGATGTTGCTAAGACAAAACAGGCAGGAATAGCTCCTTCTGATGTGTTGACAACGTTGCAAGGATATTATGGTGGTCTCTATGCATCGAACTTTAATTCATTTGGTAAACTCTATCGTGTAATGATTCAGGGAGATGTTGCAAGTAGAATGCGCCCAGATGGACTCAGTAATATTTATGTAAGAACTCCTACTGGAATGTCTCCTGTAAGTGAGTTTGTCAAGTTGCGCCGTATATATGGACCTTCAAATATATCACGTTTCAACCTGTTTACATCAATTAATGTGAGTGTCACTCCGCAGACTGGTTATTCTTCTGGTCAGGCTATGCAGGCTATAAAGGAAGTATCAAAGAATACTCTTCCTGATGGCTATAGTTATGATTATTCAGGTTTAACTCGTTCTGAGGCAGAAAGTAGTAATTCTACGGCATTGATATTCGTACTTTGTATAGTATTCGTTTACTTGATTCTTAGTGCGCAGTATGAAAGTTACATTCTTCCGTTGGCTGTAATTCTCTCAATACCGTTTGGATTGGCTGGAGCGTTTATTTTTACATTGATATTCGGGCATTCCAATGATATCTATATGCAGATATCGTTAATTATGCTTATCGGTCTGTTGGCAAAGAATGCCATACTTATTGTGCAGTTTGCTCTTGAACGACGACGCACAGGTATGGCTATCAAATACTCAGCAATCCTTGGAGCTGGAGCACGTTTGCGACCAATCCTTATGACGTCTCTCGCCATGGTTGTAGGTTTGCTTCCGTTGATGTTCGCTTCAGGTGTTGGTAAGAATGGTAACCAGACTTTGGGTGCCGCCGCAGTTGGAGGTATGTTTATAGGTACATTATGTCAGGTGTTTGTCGTTCCTGCTTTGTTTGCCGTATTCCAGTGGTTGCAGGAGAAGCTCACTCCGCTCAAGTTTGAGGATGAGGAGAATGCTGAGGCTGCTTCTGAACTGGCGCAGTATGCAAATGCTAAGTCAACGGTTTCACCAAAAAACTAGAAGAATCAGTATGATGAAAATTAAATATAACAGTATTGTACTACTTGGTCTTGCAGCACTCACGTTGAGTGGCTGCAAGAGCTTGTATGGAAAGTATGAACGTCCAGATATAAATACAAGCGCAATCATGCGAGATGCAGTGTCTGATAGTGATTCTCTCGCTGCTCGTGATACAACAAGTTTCGCAAATATTCCATGGCGCAGTGTGTTTACTGATACGCAACTGCAATCATTGATAGAGGTAGGTTTGGCTCACAATACCAACCTTCTTAATGCAGCTTTGAACGTTCAGATGGCAGAGGCTCAATTAAAGTCTGCAAAATTAGCATTCCTACCTTCTTTCACTTTCTCTCCACAGGGAACAATTTCTTCATGGGATGGTGGAAAGGCTACTAAAATTTACAGTTTGCCAATCAATGCAAGTTGGAGTGCTGACCTTTTTGGAAACCTATTGTCATCTAAGCGTTCTGCTCAGGTAGCTCTACTTCAGAGCAAGGATTATCAGGTGTCAGTACAGACCAATCTCATTGCCAATATAGCTAACATGTATTATTCACTTCTTATGCTTGACAAGCAACTCGAAATAGTCAACGACATGGAAGGGCTTACAAAGAATACATGGGATATAATGAAATTGCAGAAGAATTCTGTGATTGGTGTTCGTTCTACAGCAGTACAGAGGGCAGAGTCTAATTACTATTCTGTTCTTACTCAAAAAACTGATATAAAGCGACAGATTCGTGAAACTGAGAATTCTTTGTCTTTACTTTTAGGACAGCAGGTTCAGAGTATTAGCCGAGGAAAAATTGACGAACAAAGTCTTCCTGCAAACTTCTCTACAGGAATTGGTGTGCAGTTGCTCAATAACCGTGCAGATGTTCATTCAGCAGAGATGAAACTCGCTCAGTGTTTTTATAATATCGAGACAGCACGAAGCCGTTTTTATCCAGCTTTAAATATCAATGCCAGCGGAGCATTCACTAATAATAGTGGTGTGGGAATTGTAAATCCTGGTAATTTGTTGCTCACAGCTGTGGGTTCTCTTACTCAACCTATATTCCAAAATGGTAAGCTCGTTGCCGGTTTAAAGGTAGCTAAGGCTCAATATCAGCAGGCATATAATACATGGCAGAATTCTATCTTTACTGCAGGAAGTGAAGTTAGCAATGCACTCGTACTTTATAACTCTTCAGCCGAAAAATCAACAATTGAGGCTAAGCAGATTGAAGTCTTAAAACAGAATGTCGAGGATACTAAGGACCTTATGGCAAGCGCCGGAAGCACATATCTTGAAGTAATAACGGCACAGAGTAGTCTGCTCAATGTTGAATTGTCAAAGGTTGCCGATGATTTCTACAAGATGCAAGCTGTCGTGAATCTGTATTATGCTCTTGGCGGAGGCGCTAAATAGTAAAATACGGATTAGCGTTGGATAAAAGAATAATAACACAACCAGATATACCCCGTAGTAAATCTGGACATCTTCTTTCGGGAAGATTAGGGGTGGTAATATTATGAGTGAAATAAGTCCACGTGCAGAAGTATCTCCAAAAGCAAAGATTGGAGAAAACTGCAAGATATATCCATTTGCGTATATTGAGGATGACGTGGTGATAGGTGATGACTGTATTGTCTTTCCTTTCACTAGTATTCTTAACGGTACAAGAATGGGTAAGGGTAATAAAGTATTTCAAGGTGCAGTATTGGGAGCTCTCCCACAGGATTTCAATTTCCAAGGAGAGAATAGTCTGCTCATTATTGGCGATAACAATATTATACGTGAGAATGTAGTAGTAAATCGTGCTACACATGAGGGAGCAAGTACCGTTATTGGTAATAAAAACTTCCTTATGGAGGGTGCACATATTTCTCATGATACAAAGGTTGGAGACAATTGTGTTTTTGGCTATGGAACAAAGATAGCTGGTGATTGCATTATTGGAAATGGAGTAATTTTCAGTTCCAGTGTAATCGAGAATGCAAAGACACGTGTCGGTGATTACTCAATGATTCAGGCTGGTACTGCATTCTCTAAGGATGTTCCTCCTTATATCATTGTAGGCGGAAAGCCTGTGACTTATGGTGGACCAAATACCACTATGATGGGTGTGTATAATATTGATAAGAAAATACAAAAACATATTGCCAATGCCTATCGTCTTGTCTTTCATGGACAGACAAGTATCTTGGACGCTGTAATTCAGATAACCGAACAGGTTCCTGATAGTGCTGAAATACGCAACATCGTTAATTTTATAAAGGCTACAAAATTAGGAATAATAAGTAAAATGTAATTCATACCTATACATTTTTCCCTATAATTAGGTTGAAGGGTTTGCCGTGAGGCAAGCCCTTCTTTTGTGAAATAATTTCGCTTCGTATTTAGGTTTAATAACGGTGAGCTCATAGGAATTCATTCGCAATAAAAAGATAAAATTAATTATCAAGTAGTATTAAGTATATTGTTTTTTAGCACAAATATGCTTCCTGTTATATAGAATATTAGTGTTATGAGTCGTTTATGTTTCCTTCGAAAAAGTAAATGTAACAAATGAATTTTTTTAATTATCATTTTTTTTGTTACTTTGCTAATAATAATAATTAATATAAATGATTAACTTAAAATATTACAGAATGTCTATTTTTGTGTATGTTTTATTTTATTGCGTAACGATAGTTGAAATCACATGAAAGTATTGTTAATTCAAAGTAAACAGAATTAAGTCGCCAAAATAAAATTTAACCACAAAAGTCTTACTTATAATAATTACTTGGATTTTTTCACAAGATGCGAGATCTGAAACCTTGGTTGTAATATATCGAGTTGTTGATGGTCATGTATGTGTTGGTGAAATTCAAAGATGTGATAGCACAAACAGTAACTCTGAATATATACCTTTATAGTTAATAAAGTTGGAATACGAATAAAGCGTAAACAAAGAAATAATGATAATCTAATTATGAAAAAACTATTAAATATTGTGTTGCTACTTTTCCCATTTGTGGCCATGGCGCAATCAGGGAAGGTGTTTACCGTAGAAAAAGATTTATCAAACAGTAATATTAGTTTGGTATATCAAGACAAATCTGGTTTTATCTGGATTGGCACTGATGATGGTCTAAACTGTTATGATGGTGCTAAATTCCTAAATTTTAAACATGTCGCAGGTATATCAAATTCATTGGTTGATAATAGCATCTTATCTTTGTCGGAATTGTATCATGGAAAACTGGCAATAGGAACAGCGCGTGGTTTGCAAATATATGACAAGGCTACTGAAACATTTTTGCATGTGACTTTTGGATTTAAAAACGAAAAAAGCATGGGCGCTTATGTAACATCTATTTTGGTAAGAAAGAATGGTGAAATATTAATAGGAACTTCCGGACATGGAATGTATCAGCTCTTTCTTAATGGAGATACATATTGCATCCGTAGAGCAAGATACAATATAAAGGCAATCTTTATCAATAAAGTATTTGAAGATAAAAATCATGATTTATGGCTTGCTACTTCTGATAAAGGAATAATAAATATTTCGCATGGCAAAATAAATTATGAGTATCAAGTTTTAGGCTATGATAGATATATTGGTATAAGTAATATATATCAAGATTTGCATGGTAATCTTTATGTAACAAGTACAGACTTTGGTTTTGCAAAGTTAAATAAAAAGAGACGGTGTTTTGTGGTTCCTGAAAAATGGGATAATAGAATACCTGTATTTTGTTTATTGCAGGTAGACGACAGGCATCTGTATATTGGAACTATCGGGAAGGGTGTGAAGGTTTATGATATTTTTACCGGTGATGTTACTGGCAGCAAGATAAAGTTCAATACCTTTGATTTTGCTACTTCTGAGGTGCATTCTATCCTTAAGGATATTTACGGCAATTTGTGGATAGGTGCAAGTGGCACAGGGGTGGTGCTATTACCAAAGGAATATCGCCAGTTCAAATATGTTGGATCACGTTCTATAGGCAAAGATAAGATAGGCTTTAATCGTATTCTGTCAATATTTAAGGATAACACTTCAAATCTATGGTTGGGTACTGCCAATGATGGATTATATAAGGTTTCAAGCAAAGGAATTTCAACTCATTATCCAGCAGGTCATATAAGAGGCATGTTACCTGCTTTTGTCAGTGGTATATTGCAGGATTCAAATAATTCATATTGGTTGATATCGCTAGTAGACGGACTATTTCGCTTTAATCCATCATGTGGAGCATGCATTAATATGCCAATTTATTATAATAATAAGAAGATAAAAGGTGTTACTTCTATTGTTGAGGATAATAATAAAAATATCTGGATCGGCGTAATGGGGGGTGGATTGTTTCGCTGGGACATGCGTAAAAATAAATTATTTCCAATAAGAAATCTTGTTGGAAAGAAAGACACTAATGAGAAGGATAATGCGCTTCATTCTCGTTGGGTATCAACACTGAAATATTATAATGGCAAGTTATATATTGGTACGTGTGATGGACTTGGGTGTCTTGACTTGAAAACGGATAATTTTGTAAATACGTTCAAAATGAATCGTATTTTACCTGGTGTTATAATATATGTTATTCATGTAGATAAACAAGGCTGTTTATGGATAGGGACAGCAAATGGCTTAATTCGTTTTAATCCGAAAAATCGTAAATGCCAAATGTTTACAATGCGTAATGGATTGCCTAGTGATGCAATTTGTGGCATACAAAATGATCGAAGAAATGGACTTTGGATAAGTACTGATTATGGATTGTCTCATTATAATTCAGCAACAAATAAGTTTGTAAACTTCTATTCAAATGATGGTCTGCAAAGCACCGAGTTTGTTCGGAGCTCTTCGTTTGCTGATAAAAAAGGCAATGTGTTTTTTGGCGGATCTGGTGGAGTTACGTATTTTAATGTAAATACATTAAAACTGTTTACAAAGAAGCCTAAAATAAAACTAGTAGGTTTTTATATTAATGACAAACCTGTTAGCGTAGGTATGAAATCTGGAAGTTATTCTATCACCTCCAAGGCTGTATATGAGTCAAATAGATTTGATTTATCAAATAATGATAATAATATAACTTTAGAATTGTCGGCTATGGATTTCTATAACGCCGAAAGAATTTCTTTTGCCTATTCAATAAATGGTGGTCGTTGGAATATCCAGAGGGCCGGTGTAAACCGTGTCACTTTCAACAGCATGAGCCCAGGTACTTACCATTTCAGTATTAAGTCTATATATGGAGATGCTTCATCTGATATAAAGAATATCACGATAGTGGTGCATTATCCATGGTATGCGTCATGGTGGGCATTAATGATATATTTTGTAGTATTGTTCATTACTGTCAAGAAATGGCAGACTTTCAAAAAAGATAGTCAGAAGAGACAGAATGAATTGATAGAAAGGCAACAGGCAGAAAATATTAATGAAGCTAAATTGCAATTCTTTATAAATATTGCTCATGAGATTAGAACTCCAATGTCTTTGGTTATAAGTCCACTCCAACAGCTTATGTCTCAAGATAAAGATACTGATCGACAGAGAAATTATAGCATTATTAATAGAAATGCCCAGCGTATATTGCGACTGATCAATCAGTTGATGGATATTCGAAAAATTGATAAGGGACAAATGACGTTAATGTTCAGCGAGAATGATATTATAAAGGTTATAGATAATGTCTGTGGCGACTTTGAACAGCAGATGAAACTCAAGAATATATCATTAGAATTTCATCATGAAATGAAATCACTAAAGCTATGGATAGATCCTAGTAATTTTGATAAGATCATTGTAAATATTCTTTCAAATGCCTTGAAGTTCACCCCACAAAACGGTAATATCTCAATAACTGTTGAGACCAAAGATGTGGCAGCGATATCAATTTCCGACAGTGGTTCTAAAATTGACGAAAAAGAAATAGAACGAATTTTCGGACGGTTCTATCAGATACGTAAAAGTCAAGATAATTCAAATGTAGGAACTGGTATCGGGCTGCATCTTACTCGTTCTCTTGTCGAGCTACATCATGGTGATATACATGCCGAAAATAACATAAATGGTCCCGGATGTAAGTTTATCATTCATTTGCCATTAGGCCATAAGCATCTTCGTAACAATGAAATCGAAGATAATGCGATGCCACAACAAGAGAATATAGAATCTAGGGTACCTGAAGTTGTTGTTGATGATTCTAAGAGTCGGAGAAAAACTAAACATTATATTCTTGTAGTTGAAGATGAAGAAGAAATAAGAAAGTATATCTGTGATCAGTTACGATCAGAATTCAATACTAGAGAGAGTGAAGATGGTAAAGATGCTTATCAAAAAATTCTTGATAAAAAGCCTGATCTTATTATAAGTGATGTTATGATGCCTGAAATGAACGGATTTGAATTGTGCCGAAAAATTAGACAAAATCCTAATATCAACTCTGTGCCAGTTATTCTTCTTACAGCTAAGACAACAGTTGATGACAATCTTGAAGGACTTGAACTTGGTGCTGATGCTTATATCACAAAACCGTTTAATATGAACATACTAAGAAAAACGGTAGAAAACCTAGTGAATGGTAGGGAAGTTTTACGAAATGCTTATACCGGCAAACAGGAACAACTCGATAAGATAACAAAGTTGGAGGCTAAATCTCCTGATGATAAACTCATGGAGCGTATAATGAAGGTTATTGATAGCAATATAAGTAATCCTGAATTAAATGTAGAAATGATTACCCAAGAAGTTGGTATAAGCAGAGTTCACCTTTATCGCAAGATGAAAGAATTAACCAATCAGTCTATGCGTGATTTTATAAGAAATGTGAGATTGAAGCAGGCTGCAACTTTGTTAAGTGAGAAAAAGTATTCTGTATCTGAGGTTGTAGAGATGACTGGTTTTACAAGGGTTTCTAATTTTTCTACTTTATTTAAGAATATGTATGGCATGTCCCCGCTAGCATATAGAGATGCAAAACATGCGGATGATAATAAATCTAAAGAATAAAATCAGTTAAGTTATCATTGTTATTACACGAGTTGATGGAATTAGATGGCTTGGTATAAACTTTTCGATATAGAAACGGAAATTTTATATCATAGAAACGCAAAATAGGATATGATTCAGAGGCAATTTTTACTATACAAAAACATGTATTTTTCATAGAAAATTGATAATTATGAAAGAAAAGCTGATTTTGTTATTCTAAAAATTGATGGCACATAATACGACACGCCATTTCAAAAAAATCACATCCAAATTGCTAATAGTCAGTTTGTCGCCAGTTCGGCGCTAGTATTTTTAAAAATATATGCACGCGCGTATGTACGCGTACATCATATATAATGTTTTTTGCATTTCAATATTTTTTTAATATGTAACGTATTTAGAAGTCTATGTAACATTCATTCTTGTTTTACATTAATACAAATTATATATTTGCTGAGTCATTTTAATAATTTAATCTAAATAATCAGTAAAAATGAAAAATGGAAATTCTTTGATTTTATTCCTATGTCTTGTAGCGTGCTCCTGTACAGATAAGGAATTCATCGAGACAAATCCCACAGTACCGAATAAATATGATTCAGGTATGGGAATGTCTGTTGATTGTCTTAAACCAACATTTGGTATTATTGATGAATCCTTTGTGTTGGAAGGTAATTTTAAAGGTCCTGTTGATAGTATGAAAGTTTATTTTAACTATTATATTAATAAAAGCGACCCATCAACATTAATTAGTAAAAGAGCGGTCCTTGTTGCAACGGATGGAAAAACCATACTAGGTGTAATTCCAAAGCAAATGGCTGGTAGAAATCAAGTATCAGTAGTTGTTGGACAAGATAGTATTGCCCCAAATGGAATGTTATTTAAGTACAATCAAAGAAAGTCTGTAAAGACACTTTGTGGTAATTTTGGAAGTTCATCTTATGCCGATGGTGATTTTACAGCAGCGAGATTTAAAGAAGTATCAAACATCGCATGTGTCAAAGGTACTAAGGGGGATAATATTATTGCAGTTGAGTCTTGGTGGAATAATCGCGTAAGTCTTATTTCAAATGATGATAATAAAGTTATCACATTGGGACAGACTGGTAGTTACGGAACTCCAATTGTAGATAACACTCGTGAGAAATTCTATCTCTTATCGCATTGGTCAGAAGACCGTACAATAAAGTCATATTCGCGTTCAGACAGTTGGGCTGAAAAATCAACAGGAATTGTAATTCAGAAAAGTGATATGTCAGGACAGATATGGTCTGGAGCTTTTACGGAGAAGGACAATAGATATCTATATCTTATGGATACACAAGCTCACTTCTGTCAGGTAGATTTGGAAAATATGACTTACAAGATGATAAAATTGACAGGTGATCTTCCAAATCAGGATGAGGACAGAAGTCAAATGATTTATAGCAAATATCATAAATGCTTCTTTGCATCTTTTTATAAGATGAGTGGTATATATAAAGTATATCAGGCTTCTGATGGTAGTTGGCGTATGGAGAAATATGCAGGCTTCAATGGAAGTGGTTCTGCAACAGGACATCGTTTGCAAGATGCACAGTTTATCGAGCCTTATGGAATGGCTTGTACATCTGATGGTGAGTTATATGTTATTAATCGTGGAGGTAGCTTTATCAATAAGGTTGTTGGCGACCAAGTAGAAATCGTTGCTGGTAAACCAGGTAATGGCGGCCAGGTAAATTCTGATACAGAACCTACTGATGCACGTTTCGATTCTCCTCAGGATATCACTGTTGACAGTGATGATAATTTCTATATTGCTGGTGGATGGGATCGTACAGTAAGAAAGATGTCTATTGAGTGAAAATATAATATCATCTAAAACATATTAAATATAAAGTCTATGAAAAAACTATTGTTTATAATAGTGTTGTTATTGTCGTGTGTCTGTACAATGTCTGCACAATCTGTTGTAGCTCTGGCAGGACAGGTGATGACAAAGGATGGAGAACCCGTAATTGGTGCCACCGTTCAAGTGAAGGGGCAGCCTGGTACAGGAGTCATTAGTGATGCCGACGGACATTTTAGATTGAATAATTTGAAGACAGGTGAAACTGTTATTTTTTCATATATAGGTTATGCCACAATGAATATAACCGTAAAGAAAAATGATGAAAGAATGCGCGTGGTGTTAAGTGAAGATGTGAAAAGTACAGATGAGGTTGTTGTTGTCGGTCAGGGAACACAGCGAAAGATATCTGTCGTAGGAGCTATAACTACCGTATCGACAAAAGATCTTAATACCCCAGCCACTTCTGTTGCTAATATGCTTGGTGGACGTGTCCCTGGTATTATCTCTGTCTTGAGAACCGGTGAGCCGGGAAATGATTTTTCGCAATTCTGGATCAGAGGTATCAGTACATTTGGTGCTAATGCGAGTGCTTTGGTACTAATAGATGGTGTAGAAGGAAATATCAATGATTTAGATCCTGAAGATATTGAGAGCTTCTCTGTGTTGAAGGATGCTTCAGCCACAGCTGTTTATGGTACACGTGGTGCAAATGGTGTAATTATTGTTACGACCAAGAAAGGTTCTGCTGGAAAATTAAATATAAATGCGAAGGCAAATGTTGGCTATTCTTATTCCCCAAGAATGCCGGAATATCTAAGAGCTTATGATTATGCAAGACTAGCAAACGAGGCTGCTGCGTCAAGAGATATGGACCCTATATTTAATAGTGTGGATTTAGCTTTGTTCAAGAATGGACTTGATCCAGACTTGCATCCCGATGTAGATTGGCACGATACAATTTTGAGAGACCACTCTTGGAATCAGCAGGCCCATTTAAGTGCTTCTGGTGGTGGACAAGTAGCTCGTTATTATATGAGTTTAGGCTTTATCAACAAGGAAGCCTTGATGAAACAAGCCAAAGGTGTTAATCCATATAATACAAACGTGAATTATCGTCAATATAATTTTAGAGCTAATGTAGATGTAAACATGACTAAGTCTACCATCCTTAATCTTGGATTGGAGACAACAATTGTGACACAGAACTACCCTGGATATGGAAATAGTACAGATGCTTTGTGGCAGGCTGCTTCAAATCTTACTCCAATAACAGTTCCTTTGCGTTATTCTTCTGGTGAATATCCTGCTTATGGTTCAGATAATAATCAGATCAGTCCTTATGTGCTTCTTAATCTGACAGGTTATCGTAATACTTACAGAAACAATACAAAGATAAGGGTCTCTATAGATCAGGACTTGAGCAAGATAACAAAAGGTTTGAAGGCTTCAGTGTTGTTTAACTTCGACGCAAATTCTTATATCAACGAGAGCAGAACAAAATGGCCAACTTTGTATTATGCTTCTCAGCGTAAACGTGATGGAACTCTTGACTTAATTAAGAAGAGAGATTATCAATCACAGGCATATGGTAATAGTGTTGGTGCCGATAAAAAATATTATTTCGAGGCACATCTTAATTATGACCGTGTATTTGGTCAAGACCATCGTACTTCAGGATTGATTCACTTCTATTGTGAAGATTATACTAATTCTGCAAACACGACTCTTCTCACTGCTATTCCTAAAAGATATGTAGCTTTGTCATCACGTCTCACATATTCATATAAGGATACCTATTTTTCTGAGTTTAACTTAGGATATACTGGTTCAGAAGCTTTTGAGAAAGGACATCGTTTTGGTTTGTTCCCTGCTATATCTGGTGGTTGGATTCCTACTCAGTATGAATTCGTAAAGAAGGCTTTGCCATTTTTAAGTTATTTGAAATTTAGAGGTTCTTATGGTATTGTTGGTAACGATCGTGTAAGTGGTAGCACCCGTTTCCCATATCTTTATTTAATGGGTACTGGAGGCTCTGGTCCTTGGAATTCAGGAACAGGTTTGACAGAAACACAGATAGGCTCGAACAATTTGAGATGGGAGAAAGCTACAAAAGTGAATCTTGGTGTAGACTTGAAGATGTTTAATGAGAAGTTTGATATGACAGTAGACTTCTTCCGTGATGTTCGCTCAGGAATTTATCAGCAGCGTGCAAGTACTCCTGCCGAAATGGGTTTGCCTTCTCTTCCTTGGGCTAATGTAGGTGAGATGAAGAGCTGGGGTATAGATGGTCACGTGTCGTATAAGCAAGATTTTGGACGTGACACATATCTTGTATTGCGTGCAAACTTTACACAGTCTAAAAATAAGGTTACTAACTGGGAAGAAACAATAAAGAAGTATCCTTATCAGAGATGGACAGGAGTCCCTTATGGTATTCCCCGTGGACTTATTGCATTGGGCTTATTCAAGGATGACCAAGAAATCAGTGAAAGTCCAAGACAACAATTTGAAAGTGTTGTTCGTCCAGGTGATATAAAGTATAAAGATGTCAATGGTGACGGTGTTATTAACAGTGATGATATTGTTCCTCTTAAATATAGTTCTGTACCTCAGATACAATATGGTTTTGCACAGGAATTCAATTATAAGCATTGGAATGTGAGTGTTTTGTTTGAAGGTGTTGCAAGAGTGAATTATATGGTTGGTGGTACTGGTTACATTCCTTTCATAAATAAAGAGACTGGTAATATACTTACAATTGTTGGCGACCAGAGAAACAGATGGACATCACGTGATATATCAGGTGACCCTTCTACAGAGAATCCAAATGCCAAATTTCCTAGACTCTCTTATGGTGCAAACAATAACAATGACCAATCTTCAACATTCTGGCTTAGAGACGGTAGTTATCTGAGACTTAAATATATTCAGATTTCATATTTGCTTAAGAAACCTTGGATGCAGGCAATTGGTATGAACAGTGCTACAATAAGTTTGATCGGTGATAATCTTTGGATTTGGGATAAAGGTGATAAGATCTTCGACCCTGCACAAGCTAGTGGAAATGGTGCAACTTATCCACTTCAAAGAGTATTTTCATTGCAAGTAAATGTTTCATTCTAAAAATAATCAAAAGCTATGAAATTTAAAAATAAAGTAATAAAGATATCTTGTGGTTTTATGGCTATCACCGGCATAGCTATAAACAGCTCTTGTGAGTCTTTTCTGGATATTGATAAATATATATATGACCAAGTTACTATCGATTCAGTTTTCATTTCAAAGGACAGACTCACGCAGTATATTAATGGTTCTTCTTCTTTCTTGCCTGATGAATCAATAATTTGGTCTACCGATGCTTATTCGCCAAGTGGACTAGCCGCAGATGAAGCTATTGTACCTTGGGCTGACGGCAATCACAGAGGTGAGTATCTACTTATTGATGAGGTGACACCACGCGATACAAAGTTTAATCCATGGGAAAATTACTATAAAGGTATCAGAAAAGCCAATATTCTTTTAAAGAGAATAAACGAATGTAAAGAACTTACTGATTATGAGTTGCGTGATTACATGGGACGTGCATATTTCTTAAGGGCTTATTTCTATTATCAGTTAATGAGACTTTACGGTCCTGTTCCTATTGAACCTGATGAGGCTTATGATTCCGACACACCAGCTAATGAAGCTTCTGTAGAGCGCTCTTCTTATGACGATTGTGTAAGATACGTAGTTGGTAACTTCACAAAGGCAGCCGACAATCTACCTTTGGAGCGCGAGGTGGCTTTTCAGTATTTGCCAACACGTGGTGCTGCGCTTGCATTGAAAGCTCGTGTGTTGCTAACTTGGGCAAGCCCTTTGTTTAATGGAAATACCTATTATGCTGATTGGAAGCGCACTGATGGGACTCCCTTTATCTCTCAACAGGATGATAATACAAGATGGGGACTGGCAGCAGCAGTATATAAGCAGGTTATTGATCTGAATAAATACGCACTTAACACAGTGGAACGTACAGATGGTAACGCTCACACTTCGGGAACTCTTGAATTACCTTCAACGGTGTCACATTCTGATTTCCCTAATGGAGCGGGCAACATTGATCCATATAAGAGTTATAAATCACTGTTTGATGGAACAGTCCAACCTGAGCATAACAAGGAGCTGATATATTTCTACACTCGTAATAATGGTAATGACGATTGGATCGTTTATCCTAATACACTCGGTGGAATTAATGGATATAGTGTTACTCAGGATATGATAAACTCTTATAGGATGGCTGATGGCAGACAGTTCAGCGAAGCTACTGATGATGAAAAGTCTTGGGAGGCTGTCGGTCAGGGCAAATCTTTCTCTGGAGAATATGTTTTGGCACCAGAAAGAGCTCATTGTGATGATAATCGTGAACCTCGTTTTTATGCGTCAATTGGTTTTAACTATTGTGTATGGCCTTGTTCTTCGTATAGAGGAACAGAAAACTTTAAGAATTTTGTTTGTACATATTATAAAGACGGTAATGCACAACCTACAGGTACTGTAAAGGTTGACTATAATCGTACTGGTTATACATCTCGTAAATGGGTAAATCAAGAGGATATTCGTAGCTGGCAGGGCGATGTGAAGACTAAAACATACCCAATAGTACGCTATGCTGAAGTCTTATTGGGATATGTTGAGGCTATGAATGAATTGAAGTCTCCATATAAGGATCCTGACACAGGAAATACAATCTCTAGAGATGTATCTCAAATGGTGTCTTATTTCAATCAGGTAAGATATCGTGCTGGCCTACCAGGAATTACCGATACTCAGGCAGCTGATTATGAAACAATGAAGGCTTTACTGAAACAGGAATACAGAGTGGAATTTGCTTTTGAAGATCATCGTTATTATGATTTGCGCAGATGGAAAGATGCTTATACTGAGTATAATAAACCTGTTACCGGTTTTGATGTCTCTGCTAAAATGGCAGAACGCAGACAATTCTATACTGTAAAAGTTTGGAATACAGAGAAAACGATGAAACGAATTTTCAAGAACAAGATGAATTTCTATCCAATAGACCAAGGTATATTGGAGCGTAACAAGAGATTAGTTCAGAATCCTGGATGGGAATAAATTGTGCACATTTTAATTTAGACATAACAATGAAAAAAATATTATTCGTATTATTTATGGCTGTAGTGACATTATCAAGTTGTGATTACGATTGGCCATTGGACAACGATCAATATCCACAAAAAGTATATATTGTGGGTGCTCACGAGAAGATATTGTATAAGTCTCTAGATCTTTCCTATGATAAAGATACCGTTAGCATGTCTTTAGGCGTAAGCGGTTCGCTTTCATTATCTAAGGATGTGATGGCTACTATAGGTCAGGACTCTGCTGCGGTAATGAAGTATAACGATAGGGAGTTGTCAGCTGAAGGTAGACATTTTAATTTCCTTTCTAATGATATCTATTCTATACCTAACAAGAATATTACTGTAAAGGCAGGGAATGCTACAGGTAGATTTGATATCTATGTAAATCCCAAGAGCCTTGAATGTGATTCTATGTATATGATGGGACTTCGTGTTAAATCTACTTCAGCCTATGATATTGCTGAAGGTGATACTACTGTTTTGGTTAGATTTAGTTTGGCAAATAACTATTCGGGACAGTATTATATGGATGGCATGATTAAGAATTTGAGTAATTCAAATGACTCTTTGAATTATGTGATGCCTCGTTACCTTTCTGCTATCGACGATGGAAAGACTATAAGAATGTTCCATTATCGTAATGAATGGAATGATGGAACGCCAAAGAATCAGGATTATCGTTCTTCTTATACCTTTAAAATAAAGGTTAACGATGATAATACTTTGTCTTTTTCTACATTTGATAAGTTTAATATCATAGCTGGTGGCGGCGTTTATCATCCTGATATGAAGATATATGAATTGTGGTATGAATATGTAGATCCTTCTACGGGAGACCATTGGAAGACTGTAGGATACTTATATAAGGAACGCAAGACTTCTGATGAATTACGAATCGTAAAAGATTGGATCGAAGAACAGAGAAGTAAATGAGAATCAGTAGATTATTTTTAATAAAATCTATATGAGCAAAAAGTTTATCTTTGTAATTATAGCTTGGGTTGTTTCGCATCTCTCCATAGGCGCTATGCCTATGGAGAGAAATGCTTTTGTACGATTGTTTGATAATGCACGCCTTTATTCAGAAACATGTCCCGGTGAAAAAGTATTTCTGCATTTTGATAATACTAGTTATTATCAGGGAGACTCAATATGGATAAAGGCGTATGTTGTAGATGTATCTAAGGATAGTTTGAGTAGAATAAGCAGACCTCTTTATATAGAATTGCTTGATCAGCTAGGAAATGTTGTTGATAGGCGAATCGTTAAACTGTCTAATGGAGAAGGGACTTGTTGTATACCTTTGAGTAATGCTTTCTTTACAGGCTATTTTGAAGTTAGAGCGTTCACAAAATGGATGCTTGGATTTAATAATTCTTGTTTTTCAAAAGTTATACCAGTATATAATAAAAGAAGAAACTTTCAAGAGCCAAGAACGATTGCAAGTTATGGTTTGGACAATAGTATGAATAAACGTCCCATTGTGAAAGTTCCATATTTATCAATGCGCTTTTTCCCTGAAGGAGGACAACTGGTTAAAGGTATTCCTTCAATGGTGGCTTTTGAAACAGAAAGCAAAGATAGTGGGCTTGTTGATATTAAAGGCATGTTATGCGATGAAAATGGCAAGGCTATGACCCCTATAACTTCATTACATAATGGAATGGGTAGTTTTATGTATTACCCTGGTGATAAACCATCATACGTGCAGGTTGAATACAAAGGTAAAGAATACCAGTTTTTCCAACCAATGGCTGTTGATTCAGGTTATGTTATGCATGTTGATAACCGTGATAGCGTGCTCGAATTATCCGTATGCCGTAGATCTGTTGCACAAAATGAACCTATAGCATTGTTTGTCTTTTCAAAATCTGAACCTTTAGTGTATCATGAATTGTATTTCAAGGACAACAATAGCATCAGTTTGCATATTGACACAAAGGGGCTTACTGCTGGTGTTTGCCATGTGTTATTGGTAAACTCTATTGGAAAAGTAATCTGTGACCGTCCGTGTTTCATATATTCTTCAAAAAGAATCAATAGTATGGTATCTACTGATAAATCAATATATAAACCTTATGAAAAAATAACATGTAAATTGAAATTCACGGATGAAGACAATAAACCGATTAGAAACACTCGATTGTCAATGTCTGTTAGAAATGATATTCTGTCTGATTATAAGCAATATGATAATGATGTTACAACAGAATTTGCACTTACATCTGAATTAAGAGGATATGTAGAGTCGCCACATTATTACCTGATAGACAAAAATGTAAATAGAAGAAGGCAATTAGACAATTTATTACTTGTTCGGGCTGTTGGAAAATATGATTATTCTTCAATATATAGTGGCAACAATCCACCAAAATATATGCCAGAAGATAGATTGGAACTTACAGGACAGGTAAAGTCTCTTTTCGGGAAACTACAAAAGAACCTGAATACTAGTTTTGTGTTGCGCAAAGATTCTAATTATTATGCTGGAATGATTACCACAGACTCAACTGGTAGTTTTAAAGTCCCGATTGATAATCTTGAAGGTGTGGCAGAAACATTCATACAAACGAAAAAAGATGGAAAGCAAAATAATCGTTGGGCAAATGTATTGCTATCCAGAAATTTTGCTCCAACTTTAAGGAACCTTGATTTTCAAGAGACTCATCCTGTTTGGGACAATATACTAATTAACAAAAAGAGTATTATGGCTGTTGATTCTGTATATAATAAGTCTTTGGCTGATAGTGCGATAATCCTCGATGATGTTGTTGTCTTAGGAAAGAAAAAACTAAATGTGAATAATTTTACAAAGATATTCAATCGCAATCTTATAGGTTATTATGATGTAAGACGATTCATAGATAATGAACGAGATGAAGGTCGAGAAATTATGGATGTACCTGATTTGCTTGAAAAGTTGAATGATAATATTCATGTAAACATATCGTATTATTCCGATACAGATACTAGTGCCTACAATAGCAATCACTCTGATGCTATTACTTATAAAAATATGCCTATAACTTTTTATGTAAATGGTCAAAAAGTAGGCTTCCTTTTTATAAAAAATGACGTAGATAAGATTAAGTCAATGTGTCTTTATAAGGATAATACAGGCAATAACGATGATGTTTATAATATTAGTGGTAATAATATGACGAGGAAACAGCAGACCGATTATTGGTCTGGAATAGAGTTGAATAATGAACATGACATTAACTCTATCAATGATGTTGTTATATGTTCAATAACTACAGATGAAGACTGGGATGCAGAAAAGCATAATGGCAGAACACGTGGCATCAGACATACTTTTGTGCAGGGATATAGTGCACCTGTTGAGTTTCATTCGCCGCAATATGAGCCAGAGAAGATAAATGCTTCTGATAAGCGCCGAACGTTATATTGGAATCCGAATTTATGTACAGACAATAATGGAGAAGTAACAGTTGATTTGTATAATTCATCAAATACCTCCTCTGTATTAATTGACGCAGTTCTTTATGATAAAAATGAGTTCTATAATGTTAAATATGATAGTTATTCGCAATATTTGTTTCATGAGCATAAATAAATGTAACATATAAATTTCTATTGTGGTGGCTTTTATTGTTACATTTGCAAATGCCTTATTAGGAATCGTAATAACTAAAAACAATATATTAATGACTAACTAGAAATATCTAAAAAATGTTGTTAGTAATGGCTGATATGTTGTTTATAAATGTGTCTAAGAATATTTTTTCAATGAGGCTGTAGCTTATAAAGTATATATGAAATAATATAGATTAAGATGAAATTTAAACTATTATTTTTAGTATTATTATCTGTAAGTAATGTTTCTGCGGGTAACAAGCAAAAAGTCATAATGCATAAGTCGTGGAGTGCAGACAATGGTAATGGAACATATACTAATCCTTTGTTTTATGATGAGTTTACTGATCCTGACATAATTCGTGTTGGAAAGGATTATTATCTTGCTGGCACTACTATGCATTGCGTTCCAGGAATTGTCATATTGCATTCTACAGACTTGGTTAACTGGAAGTTTGCCTCATATTGTTTTGATCGTTTCGATAGAAATATTCCTGAGTTTAATCTTGATAAAGGGAAGACTGTTTACGGACAGGGAATATGGGCACCCTGCATCCGTTATCATAATGGTAAGTTTTATGTTTTCTCTAATATAAACGGTCATGGACTTCATGTGTATATTGCTGATAACATTAATG
This sequence comes from Prevotella sp., assembly GCF_051059605.1. Lineage (GTDB taxonomy): Bacteria > Bacteroidota > Bacteroidia > Bacteroidales > Bacteroidaceae > Prevotella. The sequence goes on along the minus strand of NZ_CP050883.1, from coordinate 1,963,916 downwards.
GTCCATGGACTCATAAACGCATAGAAGGAGATATATACGACTTGTCTGTGTTGTTTGATGATGATGGTAAGATATACGCAATACATAAGTATGGCAATGTTACTTGTACTCAGTTGAAGCCAGATTTGAGCGGACCAGTAGAAGGTTCTGAAAGAATAATCATTCCAGAAGGTAATGCAATGGGAGAGGGACACCATATATATAAAATAAATGGGATGTATTATATCATCTCTGCAGACTATTCTCCAATGGGGAGAATGCAGTGTGCAAGAAGCAAGAATATATTCGGACCTTATGAGACTTGTGTAATAAGTGCCCGTGAATCGTTTGGATATTCAGCTGCTTGGACAACTGGCAACGTAAGTTTAGGAAGTCCTATACCTGAGGAAGGTTTTAAGTTTACACAAAACAAACCGAATCCGACTGTTCTATCGGCTTCGACTATTCATCAGGGTGGTATTGTACAGGCTGAAGATGGTAAATGGTGGGGTGTTTCTATGCAGGACTTCAATGCTGTGGGACGTACAACTTGTCTGTCACCAGTTACTTGGGTTGATGGATGGCCATATTTCGGTCTTGAAAAGAATTTGGGACGTAGTCCACGAACATGGTTCAAACCTAATAATTCTACTCCTTTACCAGAAGCACCTTATGATAGATGTGATGATTTTGAAGGTAAAACCTTGAAACCAATATGGCAATGGAATCATAACCCTGTTGAAAATAAGTGGTCGCTGTCAGAAAAGAAGGGCGTACTGAGATTGCATTCAATGTTTGCCAACCAACTGTTGTGGGCGAAGAATTCACTTACACAGCGTGCGATAGGACCGGTTAGTACGACATCTGTAAAGGTTGACTTATCAGGAATTAAAGATGGTGACAATTGTGGATTGGGAGTTATCAACGCTCCAAGTGCATTGTTGGGTATAGTAAAGTCAGCGGGTAAGATGTATATTCGCTGGTATGATCAGAATACGAATAAGGAAATAAAACAGCCGTTGACTAAAAAGACTGTTTGGTTAAGATTATGGGGCAATTATGATGAGAGCAAATTAAAATATTCTTATTCTCTTGACAATATAACATGGACAAATATTGGTGACACAATCATATCATCATATCAGATGCGTACATTCCAAGGAGTTCGTACAGCCCTTTATGCTTACAACACACTGGGAAATAATGGAGGATATGCTGACTTTGACGATTTCATAGTAGATGAACCTATGGCAGACCGTTCTGGTAATATTCCTTATGGTAAGACAATAAAGATATTCAATCTTGCTGATAATAGTCCTGCTTATGCCATGCCTCATGGAATGTTGCACTCTACATGGCAAGGATCAAGTGATAGCAATGGAAGTCATTCGCAGTTTGTCGTAGTTGACAAAGGCAACGGAAAGGTGAACTTGAAATGTGCAGACGGAAGATATGTGTATATTGCCGGAATCGGAATGTCGGGTGATGTAAGATTCACTACAGACAAGAATCAGGCAGAAGATTTTGTTTGGCAGGATATGCTGGGTAATCAGTTTATGCTTCTGTCTATGAAGACGCAGCACTATCTGTGTAAGCATCCAGATGACGGAAGTCCTTATTCTGCAGATTGTCAAGGAGCTGATGCTGATAGAAAGAACGGTTGCGTATTAAAATATGAAATAGTAAAATAAAAAAATATTAGTAACAAAATTTTCATCAACCGACAACTAATTCTGGAAGGTGACAACCATATTGGATTGAATGACAACAAATCAGGTAAGGTTAGACAACTTATTTAATAACAAATGTAAACCTATTCCGGCTAAAGACACTCTACCAGAAAAGTTTTTTTAATGTCACTAATGTCACTTTGTCACAAACCCTTTGTTTATCGGGGATTGACGAGTGACATTAAGTGACATTATCGGGGTAAAAGTGACATTAAAAGCCGAAACGCACCTACTTTTGGCGATTTTTTCCAAAATATGGATAGGCTTCTGCTTCATATTTGTACTCTGATTCAGAGTATAGGGTGGAAAAATTCTATGTATTTTATTTAGTGATAAGGCCCTAATCACTCTGTATTGCTTCGTAAATTGCAGAGTGATTAGGGTCTTATCACTATCTCGTATTTCGAGAAAACGAATAATGAGATCGTTATGCTTGTGTGCTTTGTTACTTTTAATAAATCGTGGATTTACGATACTATTTTTCTATTGGATTTACCGGTGTTCCATTCCTACGATATAAAGTTTCTGTTTCTATGATCAAACGTTTTTAATTCATCAAAGAAACGTCTTGATAATACTTATAAGTAAATAATTTTTATTTTATTATATTTCGGGTAATTAAACATATATGGTGTAGTCCTTACGCAAACATAGGCTTTTCTGCCAAAAAAGGTGGATGATAGTGGATGATAGTGTAGGTATACCTCCACTGGTTAACGAACTGTAGGATAGATGTTTACACGTGAAGTGGAGTTTTTTTGTTCGTTTTGAACCTTTTTAGTATTTTTGTTTTTTCGAGTAACAAATTCTTATAGAAACGTAAGAAAAAATCATGATTAAGCAATTTGGAGAGTTGTATATGCAGAAGGAAATAGTTTATATGTAGCATGTATTTTCAAGACTCAATTGACTCATGTTTCAAGTATCGGAAGAATGGAATGAGAATGAACAAAATGAGTCTTGTATATTTGTTAGAAATTCGCTATAAAATGGTGAGATTTCAATTTCACTTTTACCCCGATAATGTCACTTAATATCACTCACCAAATCCCGATATGCATTATTCAATATCTATTGACAGCGTTGACCAGTGATCTGCAGAATGGGTTAAATACATGCTAATTTAATTCTGCCAACGGGTTATCCACTGTATAATTACCTAAATTCAACTGGATTATGCAGCATTTATTTACGAAAAGAGTTTCTTATTTTTTCGTAAGCCTCTGTGTAAAGCTCTTCGTTTCTTCCTTTCAGAGGATAATCTTTGGCTGCAAGGATGGGTATCACCTTGACAGGATGATTTTTAGCATTATAGATATTGCCGCAGATGGATTCGAAAGCTTTTCCATTCACCGGTTGATAGAAAGGTGCTGACATATCCTCAAGACCTTTACGACGTGGTTGAGCCTCTTCTATGAATTTATTGTCGTCGCCATAGAATCCCAATTTTTGTAACCAATAATTTGTTTGCAAAGACATGGTCAACACATATTCGATTGTTGGATATTGTTCTAACAGCCATTCGATATGAGACAGTCCCTTAATAGCATACTCTTCTGGGATAAGAACTCTTTTTCCCCTCGGAGCAGGAGTTAACTGGTCATTACACAAGTTAGTAATGTATATCTCTTGGGGCTTGACACTATTGAGAGTGACGAAAGCTATATGACTGAATAAATTGCGTGCTTCCACATTACGACTACGTTCTCCGTCATCTTCCGGAAAACTGCGAAAATAATAGTCGGCAAACATGGCTACTTCGGTCGCTGTGTCGGACCATTGTAAATTAGAATCTTCACCTATCACTAATATCTTTGCCGTTTCAGACGGTTTTAAGTCTTTTGATCTCATTATCTTGTTGTTAAATTACAATTTGTTTTTATCTTGATGCAAAGATACGATTAATTTGTCATTTCTCAGCATTTGGGGGAACTTTATAAAATAGCTTTAAATCCGCAGAGATATTTCTTGTGATTATTCACTACTTACCTTTGAGGAGATTTAAATTCTCTGTCAGTATTTCAACCAGACGTGGTATAGCATAATTGTCTAGTTCGGATTCGTTAATCCAAATAAAGTCTTTTGGTAATTCTGGCTTACTTTGTGTTTCTTGAAGATAGAAGTCTGCATAAATAATCTGATGTGTGAGCACATGCTTCACTTCTTTCTTTAATAATGTAAGTTTTCCTTTGAAATCTGGTATCTCTCCGTCCTCAATCAGAAGCGGTTCCCATAATCCCTGCCAAATGTCGCCTGCAGGACGTCGATGGATTGCAGTCTGATTCTGATAGCGCAGGTAGACATACGTGAAATGTCTTGTTTTAATCTTAATAGTCTTAATCTTTACAGGCAATAATCCAATCCTATCAGAGCGGAATGCCTCGCATCTTTCCGACAAAGGGCAGTCTTGACAGTGTGGTGAGGTAGGAGTGCATTGAATAGCGCCGAAATCCATCATTGCTTGATTGAAAGCCGCTGGTTGGTCTGTTGATAATAATGATTGCGCTAATGCTGCAAACTCTTTTTTCCCCTCTGTAGAATTGATAGGTGTTTCAATTCCATAAACACGTGACAGCAAACGGTAAACATTTCCGTCCACGACTGCAACAGGTAGGTTGAAAGCAATGGAACCAACGGCTGCTGCTGTATAGTCGCCTACTCCTTTTAGTTTTTTGATGTCCTCAAATGTATTCGGGAAATGACCTAATGTTACAATCTGTTGGGCGGCAGTGTGTAGATTTCGTGCTCTGCTATAGTATCCTAATCCCTGCCAATAGCGTAGCACTTCGTCTTCTGTTGCTTCAGCAAGGTCGTTCACAGTTGGAAAGCGTTGCATAAACCTTTCCCAATAGGCATAACCTTGTTGAATGCGTGTCTGCTGCAAAATTATCTCGCTCAACCATATCGCATACGGATCTTTCGTCTCACGCCACGGTAAGTCGCGTCCATTTTCCTCAAACCATTTGAGCAATATCCATGTGAAATTATTATTAGTCATGTCTCTCTTTTGCGCTTTATCATTTTTCAAAGGTACAATAAAATCTTGATAATTGTTTTTTCTTGAAACTATTTTTCAAGACTCTTCTGCTTATGCATTGCTTGAAATGACATATCCTCAAATTCTACAGTTCACAAAAATATATGGAGAATCAGCCTTAAATATGCATAATTAACCAAATTAGAGCAAAAAATGATACAGGGTGTAAAGTTTTAGAAACATTGTGATTGTTGTTTCTAAAATATTTTATGTTATTTTGCAAATGGTTTTATTAATACTATACTTATAAATGAAAAGAATACTTTTATCTATGCTTATGGCAACGGCTTCTGCTGCCAGCTTTGCTCAGAATCCTATTGTGCAGACAAATTATACAACAGACCCTGCACCAATGGCAGACGGTGACAGAATGTATGTATATACAGGTCATGATGAAGACAATGCTAACTTCTTCTGGATGAACGATTGGCGTGTTTATTCAAGTGCCGATATGGTTAACTGGACAGATCATGGTTCTCCATTATCTTTGGCATCATTCTCATGGGCAGATGGAAGAGCTTGGGCCGCACAGACTATAAAGCGAAACGGTAAATATTATTGGTATGTATGCGCACATTCTAAATTGAGTGGTGCAATGGCAATAGGTGTCGCTATTGGTGACAGTCCTACAGGACCTTTTAAGGATGCTATCGGCAAACCGCTTGCTGACGGTAACTGGGATTACATTGATCCAACAGTCATGCTAGATGATGACGGTCAGGCTTATCTATGTTGGGGAAATCCACGTATTTATTTCTGCAAGTTGAATAAGGATATGGTAAGCATTGATGGAAAGATTGAAAATATTCCGCAAGATGAAAATAGTTTCGGTGGTCCTTCATTCCGTGACAGACAGAAAGGGGTGAAATACAAAGATAGCTATACAGAAGGTCCTTGGTTAATGAAGCGCAATAAAAACTACTATTTGTTGTATGCTGCTGGTGGGGTGCCAGAACATATTGCTTACTCTATGGCTAAGAAGCCATTTGGACCATGGAAATATATGGGTGAGGTAATGCCTTTGTCAAATACAGGTAGTTTTACAAATCATTGTGGAGTTACTGATTTCAAGGGACATTCTTATTTCTTCTATCATACAGGTAAGCTTCCTAAGGGTGGAGGCTTTGATCGCAGTGTCGCTATAGAAGAGTTTAAATATAACAAGGATGGTTCGTTCCCAACTATCCTGCCTACAAGCGCAGGAGTACAACCTATAGGAACTATGAACCCTAAAAATAGAGTTGAAGCAGAGACAATGGCATTCTCTAAGGGCGTAAAGGTTGAACAGAATGAAGAAACTGGCGTTTATGTAAGTGGTATCCATAGCGGCGATTCCATTGTTGTGCGTGTGTTAGATTTCGGAACTACATCTCCAAAAACATTCACAGCAAGTGTAGCTAGTGCTCTGCAAGGAGGAAAAATTGAAGTTCATGCTGATAAGCCAGATGGAAAATTACTTTGTACATTAACAGCTCCTTATACAGGAGGTTGGGAAAAGTGGCAAACTGTAGACGCGAATCTAAATGAAGAGATAACAGGTGTACACGATTTGTATTTCTTGTTTAAAGGTAATCAAGGTGCTAAATTGTTTAACTTTGATTGGTGGCAGTTTAAATAAAATATAGTTTATTATTATGAGAAGACTTTCTTTAATCATACTTTTATTTGCAATATGTAATATACATATTAAATCAGCTACGCAATTTGTCGTTTTTTCAAAGGCTACACATGCAGTACGTATTGTAGATAAGTATACACAACCAACTATACTCCAAGATATTAAAGATTATAAAGGGGTGAGTATAGCAGTGGATAATCTTAAAAAAGATATCAAATCAGTAACAGGTGTAGATGTGAAGGAGTCAATAAACGCAAATATCATAATAGGAACAATTGGCAAAAGTCGTTATATCGATACACTTATAAAACAAAATAAGCTTGATAGTCGTTTGCTGAATGGTAAAAAAGAAAAATATATAATAACGACAATTGATGGTAAATTAATTATAGCAGGAAGCGACAAACGTGGTACTATTTATGGAATATATGAACTATCACGTCAGATTGGTGTATTCCCATGGAATTGGTGGGCGGATGTACCAGCTGAAAAACATAATGAAATATTTGTCAAGGAAGGTTGTTATACTGATGGAGAACCATCTGTTAAGTATCGTGGTATATTTATCAATGACGAATGGCCGGCAATGGGAAATTGGGCAACAGAAAAATATGGAGGTTTCAATAGTAAAATGTATGTGCATGTTTTTGAATTGTTGTTACGTCTGAAAGCTAATTTTTTATGGCCTGCTATGTGGAATAGTGCTTTTTATGCTGATGATTCTCTTAACAGTAAATTGGCAAATGATATGGGGATAATAATAGGAACTTCTCATCATGAGCCAATGGGACGCAATCATCAGGAATATGCTCGTAACAGAGAAAAATATGGTGAATGGAATTATCAAACCAATAAAAAACGTTTGGATGAATTCTTTAAAGAAGGCATAAGTAGACTAAAAGGTACTGAAGATGTAGTGACTATAGCTATGCGAGGTGATGGTGATGCTCCAATGGGACCTAACACTGATACGAAAGTGTTGGAAAATATTGTTGCTGACCAACGTAAAATAATAGAAAAAGTAACAGGTAAACCAGCCTATAAAACTCCTCAAGTGTGGGCATTGTATAGTGAGGTCCTTGATTATTATGATAAAGGTATGAAAATACCTGATGATGTAATGATACTGCTGTGTGATGATAATTGGGGGGATGTACGCAGACTTCCTAATATTAAAGGTAAATCACATCCTGGTGGATATGGAATGTATTACCATGTAGACTTACATGGAGCGCCACGTGCATATCAATGGCTAAATATGACACAGATCCAACATATGTGGGAGCAATTACAAGTTACTTATGATTATGGTGTAGATAAAATGTGGATATTGAATGTTGGTGATATAAAACCGATGGAATACCCAATGTCTTTTTTCCTTGATATGGCTTGGAATCCAAAGCAGTTTAATGAGAATAATATCAATGATTATTCTCTTAGATTCTGTACACAGCAGTTTGGTGAGCAGCAGGCTAAAGAAGCGGCTTTCATACTTGATAAATATTGTAAATATTGCAGTAGAGTGAGCGCCGAGATGCTTGATGATAAAACTTATAATTTAGAATCTGGTGAATTTAAGTCTGTCAAAGATGAATTCTTAGCTTTAGAAGCACATGCATTAAGACAATATCTTACATTGAAAGACGAATATCGTGATGCCTATAAAGAATTGATCTTATACCCAGTTCAGGCTATGGCAAATTTGTATGAGATGTATTATGCTTTAGCTATGAATAAAAAAGCTTTTAATAATAATCAACGTCAAGAGAATTATTATTGGGCATCAAAAGTAGAAGAGGCTTTTAAAAGAGATTCTTTATTAAGTTATGATTATAATCACAATATAGCAGGTGGCAAATGGAATCATATGATGGATCAGGTTCATATTGGCTATAGTTCTTGGGATGCTCCTTTAAATAATATTATGCCTAGTGTATCACGTTTAGATCCGCAGGCAAAGAATGAGGGTGGACTAATCTTTAAGCAGAGGAATGGCGTTGTTGTTGTGGAGGCGGAACATTACTATAAGGCTCTGACTAATGATAAAGTTCATTGGGGAGTAATACCAGATTTGGGGAGAACTAACTCTAGTATTGCATTGTTTCCTTATACTCAAGCTACTGATGGTTGCTCGTTAGTATATAAAATGAAAACTGATTCAACACTCAGCCATGTTAAACTTTATCTAGTGCTTGGGGCAACATTGCCGTTTAATTTGACTGGACATAGAATTAATATCTCTGTTGACGGAGGAAAGGAGCAAAGTATGAATATCAATAATGATTTCGATTGGGCACATTGTTATACAAAGATGTATCCCACAGGTGCAGCTCGTATTATAGAAGTAGCATTTAATATAGATATGATTCCAAAGAAAGAACCACATACGTTGAAAATATCTCCTTTAGATCCTGGAATTGTATTCCAAAAGCTAGTAGTAGATTGTGGTGGGTATGAGAAAACACGTCTTTATCTGAAGGAATCAGAATATGTACATGAATAATTTGAGTCTAATTGTATCTAAAAAAATGATGTCTTTTATCTGCGGTAGTCTTGATGTGATTATCCAATAAGGTGATAATTCTTCATTTTTGCCGTAATAAGGATGACTATGATATATCAGAAAAAGTATTGGAAACAAATTAAGCGTTGTTTTCAATGCTTTTTTAGTTACTTTGCATATTAATAATTAATACTTAAAATAATGAAACGGATCTTATCTTTTATGTTGTTGGCAACATCCTCTTTGGGTTGTTTTGCACAACATCCTATTCTTACAACAAAATACACAGCTGATCCTGCCCCTATGGTATATAAGGACACAGTCTATTTGTATACCACTCATGATGAGGACAATGCTGACGGATTCCTGATGAAAGATTGGCTGTTGTTTACCTCTACTGATATGGTAAACTGGACAGATCATGGAGCTGTTGCTTCACTTAAAAGTTTTGCATGGACTAAAATTGATAATGGCGCATGGGCAGAACAAGTCGTTGCCCGCAATGGCAAGTTTTATATGTATTGTCCTATTCATGGCAATGGCATAGGAGTGCTTGTCTCAGACAGTCCTTACGGACCATTTGTTGACCCGATAAACAAACCGCTTGTTTGGCAGAAAGAAAATTGGAATGATATAGATCCTACTGTGTTCATTGACAATGATGGACAAGCTTATATGTATTGGGGTAATCCAGACCCATATTATGTAAAACTTAATAATGATATGATTTCATATTCTGGAGAAATTCATAAAGTAGCTCGTCCTGCTCATTATCAGGAAGGTCCTTGGTTCTATAAGCGTGCAGGTAAATATTATCTAGCATACGCTTCTACATGTTGCCCTGAAGGTATAGGATATGCGATGAGTGACTCTCCTACAGGTCCGTGGACATTCAAAAACTATATAATGGCGCCGACAGATAAGAGTAGGGGAAACCATCCTGGAATAATGGATTATAAAGGAAAATCTTATGTGTTTGGACTCAACTATGACCTTATGCATGCCCATGGTATAATGGAGCATCATGAGCGTCGTTCTGTTTCTGTTGCAGAAATGCATTATCGTAAAGACGGAACAATAGAGGAAGTACCATATTGGACCAAGGAAGGCGTGGCACAGATCGGACACCTTAATCCTTATAAGCGTGTAGAAGCTGAGACTATGGCTTGGAGTAAAGGCGTGAAGGCAGAGAAGATGAATAATCGTGTTGCTGTAAATGATATCCACAATGGTGATTATATACTATTGAAGGGTGTTGACTTCGGTAAAGGTGCAAAGAATATAACTATAAATGCTGAACCTTTGAATGGAGGTAATGTGGAAATCCGCATTGATGGTATGAATGGTAAAGTTTTAGGTACTTGTAAGATCTCTGGTGAAAATAATCAATGGCGTGAATATATCGCTAGTATGATAAAAACTAGTGGTATACATGATTTATATCTAATATTCAAGGGCAGTGTAGACAAAGAACTGTTTAAGTTGGATTATTGGCAGATGAAGAAACTTTGATATTTTACTTACGTGTCATAATCATAAATGTTATATGAACAAGAGGGTATTTTTAATCGTCATAGTTTTCTTACAGGTTTCTATTGCAGCAATGTCGCAGAAAGTTTTGCGATATGCTGCAAATAATAAACGTGTAGATATCACGACCATAGACGGAACTATAACGATACAACCACTTACTGATAATGCCGTAAGAATGACATTCAGCAAACAGGTGTATCGTGTTATGCCAGAATTGGTGTATGTAGAAAACTTGAAAAATCCAACATTCAATGTAGAGAATAATAAAGATAAAATATCTATTTGTCTGAAGAATATTACGGTAGAAGTAGACCGCAATACTGGATTAATAGCATACTTAGGCAAGAATGGCAAACAGATTCTTGCTGAAAACGGACGCAGTCTGGATCATTCTTTTCTCGGTAAAGAGAAAACTTACGTTGCTGAACAGCATTTTGTTTCTCCGTCAGACGAGCATCAATATGGATTAGGACAGTTTCAGGATGGATATCTTGACGTTCGTGGACTTTCACGACGACTTACTCAGGTGAATACGCAGATTTCTATACCAATGATATTATCAAATAAGGGATATGGATTACTGTGGAATAATTACGGTCTGGTAGATTTTAATCCTTCTGATAATAAGGTTGCTCTAAAGAAAAATGCTGAGAGCGGAGATGTAACAGAGGTTGATGTCACGACAACAAATGGAAATAAAAAAGAGCGACGTGAAAGTAATGTATTCGAAGCTGATATAAATGTTGATAAAGAAGGTGAATATTCTTTTCTTCTTGATGTAGGCCAGAAAATGGCTAGAAAACTGAATCTTGAGATTGACGGACAAAGACTGATAAACATGGAAAATCTGTGGCTTCCGCCTACATCTTCTGTTATTACACATTTATCAGCTGGAATTCATCATGTTAAAGCACAGCTTACAAACAACGACTCGCCTACACTCTATTTCCATAAGGTGATAGATGAGACCGTGTTTCGTTCGCCAGTTGCTCAAAGCATAGACTATACCGTCTTTGCTGGTAATGCTGATGAGGCTATGGCTGCTTATCGCAAGGTTACTGGCGAAGCTCCTATTATGCCTTTATGGGCACTGGGTTACATCCATTGCCGTGAACGTTTTAATTCACAAAAAGAGATATTAGAAACAGCTAAGCGATTCCGAAAAGAGTCTTTCCCTGTAGATATGATGGTTCAGGATTGGCAGTATTGGGGAAAATATGGTTGGAATGCCATGAGGTTCGACGAAGACAGATATCCTAATGTGAAGAGCATGACAGACAGTCTTCATGCTATGGGTATTAAGTTTATGGTTTCTGTTTGGTCTAATACTGACCATAAAACAGAACTAGGACACGAATTGGACAGTTTGGGATATTTTATTCCGAATACAAATTGGGTTGACTTCTTCAATCCAAAGGCAGCTGAATTTTATTGGAGTAATTTCAGCAGACGTATGCTTAAACCTTATGGTATTGATGCATGGTGGCAGGATGCAACAGAACCTGAGAATGATGACTTGAGTGGAAGATTTATCAACAATGGTACAACACCTGGCGAAATATTCAGAAATACTTATCCGCTGCTGGTAAACAAAACTGTTTATGAGGGTTGTCGTAAAGATAATCCAATGCAACGTACGATGATACTTACCCGTTGTGCTTATACCGGAATACAGCGTTATAGCATTGCCAATTGGTCGGGTGACGTTGGCAATGATTGGGATACATTCAAACGACAGATAACAGCAGGATTGGGATTAATGTCTGCTGGAATACCTTGGTGGACTTATGATGCTGGAGGTTTCTTCCGTCCTGGCAATCAATACAATGATTCTCTTTATCATGAACGTTTCATGAGATGGATGCAGACTTCTGTATATTTACCTTTGATGCGTGTGCATGGCTATATGACTAATACAGAATTTTGGAATTACGGTCCAAAGGTATCTGACAATGCACGACAGTGTCTGGATATGCGTTATAGACTATTACCTTATATTTACACAAATGCCGCCGCCGTATTAATGGAAGGAATATCTATTATGCGACCGCTTATTATGGATTTTGCCAATGATGAGTTGGCTTTGAGACAAAAAACTGAGTATATGTTTGGTAAGTCCTTGTTAGTAGCTCCTGTATTTGAACAGGGAATAAGTCAGATGCCAGTTTATCTTCCAAAAGATACAAAATGGTATGACTTCGTTACTAATAAGATGTATGCTGGTGGCGATACATATCAAATGCCTATAGTAAAGGAACGAATACCTGTATATGCAAAAGCTGGTTCTATAATTCCGTTAGGACCTTCTGTTCAGAGCACTGCTGAAGAGCGTGATGCTCCTTGGGAGATTCGTATTTATGGCGGATCTGACGGAAAGTTTACTGTTTATGAAGATGACGGAACAAGTTATAATTACGAGAAGGGTGCATATTCTACTTATCAAATAACATGGAAAGACAACAGCCGCGTCCTTGAAATAGGACAGCGAAAGGGAACTTTCAAAGGTATGTGTAAGAAGCGTACGCTTAAACTTGTTTATATAAATAACGAAAGTCAGAACGTATCAGAAACAATAACATATTCTGGTAAGAAAATAATTTTAAGATTTTAAGTAATAAATATGAAAAGAGCATTATTTTTATTTTGTAGTATAATTCTTTCGTGTGTTACGGCTTTTTCTCAGGAACAAAACAATGTTATAAAAAGTCCTGATGGAAAAATATGTGTGACTGTTACTGATGATAATGGAAAACCACAATATGCGGTTAAATATGGCGATAAAGTGTTTATACAACCTTCTCTTCTGGGTGTTGTAAGTAATTATGCTGACTATTCAGAAAATCTAAGACTGAAGGATGTAAAAACATCAAAGTTAGATGAAAATTATTCATTGCCCAACATCAAGCAGAGCAATGTGCATTATGTAGCCAATGAGGCTGTTTGTAAATTTTATCGTGATTCTGTAAATGTGCTTGATGTTATCTTTAGAGTTAGCAATCGTGATGTAGCTTTCAGATATATAATTCATCCTACAAGTGCACATCTTAGCTGTACTATAACAAAAGAGCTGACACAGTTTAAGCCTGCAACAGGAAGTACTACTTTCCTTTGTCCGCAAGCTAAACCGATGGGTGGATTTGCTGGCACATCTCCAAGTTATGAGACATCATATACTCTTGATGATGCAATGGGGAAAAACGGTTGGGGTGAAGGCTACACATTCCCTTGCTTGTTTAAAAATCAGAATGATGGTTGGATACTTGTTTCTGAAACTGGTGTCGACGGAGGTTATTGCGCAGGAAGACTTTTGGGAGACCCTGACGGAACTTATCGCTTAGGATTCCCACAAAGTGGAGAATGTAATGGTAACGGCACTGTATCTCCAGGAATCTCTTTGCCGGGTAAGACTCCTTGGCGTACTATAACTTTAGGAACAACTCTCGCAAATATTGTTGAGACAACAGTTCCTTTCGATGTAGTTGAAAGAAAATATGAACCGTCTAAGGAATATACTTATGGCAAAGGTTCATGGAGTTGGATTATAGGTATGGACGCTAGTTGCAACTATAACGAACAGAAGCGATATATTGATTTCTCTGCTGCTATGGGCTATCAGTCTGTACTTGTAGATGCATTATGGGATACTCAGATTGGTCGTGATAAGATTGCAGAACTTGCGGCTTATGGTGCTAAAAAAGGTGTTTCACTATATCTGTGGTATAATTCTAATGGTTATTGGAATGATGCTTTTCAGTCTCCACGCGGAATAATGAATGATCCTATCTTGCGCAAAAAGGAAATGAAATGGATGCAGCAGACTGGTATAAAAGGTATTAAGGTTGATTTCTTCGGAGGTGACAAACAAATCATGATGCAGGTTTATGAAGGTATACTATCAGATGCCAATGACTACGGACTTGAAGTTATTTTCCATGGATGTACAATTCCTAGAGGTTGGGAGCGTATGTATCCTAACTATGCAGCTAGTGAGGCTGTTCTGGCAAGTGAAAATCTTCACTTCTCTCAGGATTTTTGCAATCGTGAGGCTGTAAATGCCTGTATTCATCCTTTCGTCCGTAACACAATAGGAAGTATGGACTTTGGAGGTAGTGCACTTAACAAGTATTATAATGCTGATAATAAGCATGGTAATCATCGTGTTACTTCTGATGTATATGCTTTGGCAACAGCAGTGTTGTTCCAAAGTGCAGTACAGCATTTTGCGTTAGCACCAAACAATCTTCAAGATGCTCCTTCATGGGCTATTGACTTCATGAAGAATGTTCCTACTACGTGGGATGAAGTAAAATACATAGATGGTTATCCTGGTAAATATATAGTTTTAGCACGCCGACATGGTGACAAATGGTATATTGCAGGTGTAAATGCAGAAAGCAAGACCTTAAAGAAAACGATAGATCTATCAATGCTTGCTGGTGCAAAGAAGTTGATGATATATACTGATGATGCTTCTTTGAAAGGCTCAGTAAAAGTAGTCAAGAATACAAGAAAACTTTCGATAAGTATTCCACAAAATGGTGGTATTGTAATAAATACCGCAGAATAATAAATAGCAATCCCTTTCCTCTATTTCTTAGATGAAGGGGATTGTCCGTTTTTAATCAAGATAACGTCTGTGTCCTGACATGTAACCATGCAACCTTTTGGTAGTAGTTTAATCCAAGGTAGCACTACATCAAGAAAGCTGTTTATATTTTCTTCTGTGTCAACAATTTCAACGATGACAGGCACTTTGTCTATGAGTTCCCAGAATTTATCAGAGTGGAGTTTGCTGCTTGTTCCATATCCCATAATACCCTTATACACAGTTGCTCCTCCTAATCCATGCTCTTTGGCCGCAACAGCAATTGCTTCGTAAACAGAAATATGTTTCACTACATCAGTACTGCTAACGTAGAATCTTAAGACTTTTGCTTTTGAACTTGATTCCATAACTATATTAATTTAATGAGTGAATAACCTAGAAACAATAACAGATAGCCGCAAATGATGCTAGCTCCCAAATATACAGAACTATAGAAGAAATTTTCAGCCTTTATCAGTTGGAAATTGTCTCCCATGAAAGTAGAGAATGTTGTGAAACCTCCACAGAAACCAACTGTAAGAAACAACTTCAGATTGGTATTCATCAAGTTGCCACGATCAAACAGTCCGTAAAGAAGTCCTATGATAAAACATCCTAGGATATTTACAATGAATGTTCCCAAGGGGAATCCACTACTTGTCATATTTTGCACATACTTAGATAGCAAATAGCGTGAAATGCCACCTGTGCAACTTCCAAGGCCAATATAAAATAAAGTTCTAATCATAGTTTATCATTATTTTGTCATTGCAAAGTAAATAAAAATATTTGGTTTAACAGCATCAAAATGACGAAAACCTATTTGTTATAGCATGAATTTTAACTCATCACTAAGCAACGTCTCAACTTTCTTAGCTCTTCTCCATACCGTATAACTCACATCTCTTTATAATTATAAACTGTTGAGCATAATATTTTGATTTTAAATGTTAATAAAATAAAACTGTTGTTGTTTTAGTGTCTTCTGTATGTTATTGATAGACAGTGATATGGGAAAATATGTAAAATATGTAAAGGTTAAAATCAAAAATAATCAATTACTGTATTCTTATTTTTAATAAATTTGCTGTACAAAATAATAACGCAAATAATCTTAATAGAATCAAAATAAATTGTATGTATAAGTATTTAAAATATAGTTATATCTTGTTCTTACTTTGCCTTGTCAGTTGTAGTAGTGACGATACAGATGAGTTTCAAGATGCAGTTACGCTAAACGTGATGAATGAAGTAAATGGTAAAACATTTATTGGAAATACTGACGTGTTTCTTAACAAGAACAACAATTTCCAAAGTGAATCGTGGTATATCGCTCCAGCAGGAACTTTGGACAAGGAAACGCAACCAGATTTGGTCTCTTTAATACGAGAGGCTGCTGCAGAACCTAATCATTTGTATTGTCTTTATAATTCAGGAAGTTTTATAACGTTCCGATCAGGAGAAAAAGCTATATATTTAGGCTCTGAATATTATAAACTGATAGTAGAATCCAATATCCCTTCGAATGACTTAATTCAAGGAATGAAGGTTAAGTATAAGAGAATGATAGTTTCAGATAATAAACTCCCTGCAAAAAACACCATGATAGGGAGTATGGCTAATGTTGGTGATGAAATATCATATAATGTTGGTAATGTCACAGAATATGCTTTTGATGAGGCTTTATCTTATAATCAAGATTGTTTTGATATAAGTCTTAGTAATGGTGTATTGAAGATCATTCAAAAAAAGCCAGTTGACAAGATACATGGGCCGTATGGAGATTATAAGATTTTTATTCGCTCAGGTAATGTATTTACATCATTAGCTTTTCAAGTAGGAGTTTAATATAGACTTACTTAACCATATATATACATTTCGAAAGGTAAATATTTTGACAGAAAGTATTCTCAATACTTTCTGTCGGATATTTATTTATAAAGCATTAACCATAACCATGATATAATGCACATGTAATAATCGTGTTTGTAAGTATCCTCTTTTGAGGAGGTTATATTTGATTATAAGCACGGCCCGAAGCTATAAGAAGGCATTAAAATTAAAAACCGTGAAAGTAAAGTGTAGTTTTATTTTTGCAATGTTAAGCATAATGTTTTGTGCTTGTAGTAGTGACGATACTGATGAATTTCAAGATGCAGTTACGCTAAACGTGATGAATGAAGTAAATGGTAAAACATTTATTGGAAATTCTGATGTGTTTCTTAATAAGAACAACAATTTTCAAAGTGAATCGTGGTATATAGCTCCAGCAGGAACTTTGGACAAGGAAACGCAACCAGATTTGGTCTCTTTAATACGAGAGGCTGCTGCAGAACCTAATCATTTGTATTGTCTTTATGATCCTGAAAGTCTCATGACTTTTCCATCAGGCCAACAAGCTATATTTGTAGGTTCTGCATATTATAAGTTGCTAGTAGAATCTAATATATCTTCAAATGAATCAATTCAGGGGGCGAAGGTAAAATATAAGAGTATGATAGTCTCTGACGACAAACTTCCTGCAAAAAATACAATGATGGGGAGTATGTTAAATGTTGGTGATGAAATATCATATAATGTTGGTAATGCAACAGAATATGCTTATTATCATTCCAAGTATTTTTATATCAGTCTTAGTAATGGTGTGTTGAAAATAATTCAAAAGGACCCTATAAACAAAATAAATGGACCGTATGGAGATTATGATATTTATATTCGCTCAGGCAATGTATTTACGTCATTAGTTTTTAAAGTAGAGTAGGAGTTTAAGATAGACTTACTTAACAATAATATACTAACATGTTTTTTACTAATTATAGATATTTATTTACTGCTATATTTTTAAGTTTGGTTATGACTGTGTCTGCAGAAGACAATGACGAAGACAGATATAGACCTTTTGACATTTCGCTTTCGGGTGCTGTAGGAACTTATAATTCTTGGGATGTAGATGTTGATATGGAATACCGTCCCATAAAATATTTAGGAGTATCTGCTGGATTAAGATTTACTGATATATCTTTTGGTAAAGATCATATATTCCGAGGAGAGACAATAGATCATAGCCATAATTGGAAAACAGATGATTTGTCGGATTTTTCTTATCATTTTGCTTTCCAACCACAAGCGAAACTATATACGCCAAATATTAGATTGGACAATGTTGGTGATAATCTTAATTTCAGTATCGGGTATGGTCTTACAATGCCTCTTACAAATAGGGCTTCAGGATTTGTGATTTACACTCCAGCAGAAAAAGGACAATTCATTCCGGATGATGAAAAGAGAGTATCAAATAGTAACCGTGTATATAATATTTATAATTTCGTGAATATTTCTGCGAATTTGGAGAGTGGGATATGGGGTTTGTCGCTTGGCTATAGAGTATCTGATTATGATGTTTTTGGAAGTGCCAGAAATATTGTAGTAGAAGGGCAGAAACTTGTATTTGATAATCACAAGTTTAATAATGAAGTCTACCTTGCCATTCATTATAGATTATAAAACTCATTACTATTCTTATTTCTGACGGAAAAGATAAATGAATTGTTCTCTCAAATATTTTAATATAGGATGCTGTAAAGTTTTTGATATAGATTATAATAATAGATTTACTTAATATAAATTAGTAGAAATGAAAAAGTTTATTTTATTAATGTTGGCATTTGTTAGTTTTCAACAAATGAATGCACAACAAGTTCAGGGTGATTTTACAATCCAACCCAAAGTCGGTTTAAACATTGCTTCATGGCGTGGCGATTCTTATCAGCAGGATAGTTATGCTCGCCTTTCTTTTGGAGTAGAAGGACAATATGCTGTTACTGATAAGTTTGGCATATCATTAGGTTTGATGTATTCACAGCAGGGTAATAATTCTATGGTATATGACTTACAACCAGCGAATGGTAATATGTATCGTTATAAGTTTAAAATGGATTATCTTAATATTCCAATTCTTGCTAATTACTATTTGTTTAAGGGGTTAGCAGTTAAAGCCGGTATTCAACCTGGATTTAAGATCCATGACAATATAAGTTCTTCAATGACTCACTCTTTTGATTTATCTATACCTGTAGGTTTGTCATACGAATATAAAAATATATGTTTGGATGCAAGATATAATTATGGGCTTACTGATGTCATGAAGGGATATAATCAGAAAAATAGTGTATTCCAAATCACATTAGGTTACAAATTTGGATTATAACGTAAACAAATATTTGCTTGTCATTTCGTCACGAAGGCTTAATGATAAGCATTTTATTTTCTAAGATAAAGCTATTATGACGATGGAGTCGTTATTCTTCAACGTTATAACTGCTTATGACAATAAAATGATATATTTTTCAATGAAACTGAAAAGAAAGATTTTGCTAAGTTTATATAATCGATTTTATCTAGTAATCCATAACCAACATTAATTTATAAATTTCTGCAATAAAAATAGGAGAGTATTAAAAAATAGTATAACTTTGTAAAACGGAAAAACAATTATAAACTTTAAAATATGCAGCTTACTAACATTCGATTGACCTTGTTATTTATAATTATATTTATGTGTAATATAGCAAGTGCCCAAATATTGACAACATGTAAAAAAACAAAATATATGATGCCAAATGATACAATAATGTATTTATATAAAGTATCAATTGTAAACAATGATAGTAGTTTAAATTATCTCACATGGTTTGATGATCATGATATTTCAAAACAAACAGAAGAGAAAATAAAATTACACCATTTCTTTGAAACAAAAGGTGATTTTGATCTATTATCTTTTCTATATGAAGACATGGTTAATGATAGCACAAATATTAATAAAGAATTTCGTCAGGAATACTTTATTAAGGAAATACATCCAAAAGGAGAATTTACATATTTTATATTTAGCCATGCGGCAGATGAGAAGAATATACTAAATAAAGTTGCAATTGTTACCGATATGATTTTAGGTGTACCTCTAGCTCAAAGAGTTGGTACAAAGTGGCTATATAAGGAAAAATAGTGTGTTATCTTAGATACTGGATCCCTAAGATAAATGAGTTTCGTAACCCAACAAAATAAAACGAGATCTCCCAGTTATACTTTTGAGGAATAAAATAATGTCTTATATAAAAATCATGATGGAACACCTTTCAAATATATTAAATAAATTATTAGTTATACTATGTCTTATAACTTTAGTTGGTTGTGCAAGTCCTAGGATTGCTAGTCGTTCTCATTTATATTCATCCTTTATGAAATGCCATAAAGGTGACACTAAATTTATAATGAAATATCGTAAAAAGATACACTTTTTTGATGATATAAAATATAATCCGCAACAAGATACTATATACATTATGGAGTTATATGGTATTATAGGAGAATTGTCAGTAACCATTTGGAATAAGAGTTCTTCGATTTCATATGAAGATCAAAGTTTGAATAAAACAAATGAGCCACAGTTTGACAACTATATGATAAGATTGGTTGAATCTTGGAATATTGAGAAATTGATTAATGAAGGGGAAAGCCATGGGCTTTTGCCTCAATATTGGATTTATGTCTCAAGAGTTATGATTAAAAATAATAGAGTGAAAATAGAATGTGATCGTTTTAAAGATTTTTATAAAGGGTCAAGCCAATGAGATCAGGGTCTTTAATGTGGCAAAAATAGACGGATGTGTTTCTACACCAAATGGTTCGCTACAAAAGTATAATCATATAACAGGAAAGACAACAACGATATCTAGAAATATGCCGTGTGACATTAATGATCCAACAAGATTAAATAAGAACTATACTTCTATAATAGAATCAAATCCAATAAGTAATGCACAAATTTTAAAAATTCAAAGAAAAATAGCTTATGATCAATACTAAATCTTTATTTATAAAAGTTGCCACACTTTTGGCAATATTGATATGTGGGATAGTTATTGGGAGGTTTCTTCTCTCAACTAAGGCTGAAAGACCCAAAAATACAAAATATGTATATGATGGAGAGGTTAAAGAGGGCCCTCCATTCGCCCCCCTAGGACAGCGTGTTAGTAATTTTAAGCATATTAATAGAGTAGGTGTTGTACCAGATGCGGCCACTGCCTATGAAATAGCTAATGCTGTATTAATTGCTACATACGGTAAAGATAAGATAAATTATTCTGAACTTTTTAGTATACAATTACGAAATAAATATATATGGACAGTAGGGGCAGTAGCACAATATCAACCTTTTTGGTTTTACAATATAGAAATTGATAAACGTGATGGTTGCATTATTCATTACACTCTATACAAATAAAATCACGAAAATCTACTTAATTGACATTAGTATGAAATATGTATGTAGTCTACTGCTTCTGCTAAGTCATTGGAAGAAAAAAAGATTATCTTCGAATATGTCCTGTGACATTAATACTCCTAGAAGATTAAGTAACAATATTACTCCTTCAAAAAAATTCTACAAGTAATAACAATTTTAAAAATTCAAATAAAAAACTTATGATGAAAACTAAATCTTTATTTGTGAAAGTAATCATATCTGTGGCAATATTATCTTTAGGGATAATTATAGGGAAGTATCTGCTCCTAATCAGGTTTAAAACACCAGAAATTAAACAATATGAATATTTGGTAAAGATAAATACGGGAAGTAAAGCCCCTATAAAACCACTACCATATAATATTAGTAATGATAATGCCGTTAACAGATCTGGCGTGGTAACAAATGCAGCTACAGCATATAAAATAAGTAATACTATTTTTATTCGTGCATTTGGTAAAGATAAAATAAATTATGACAAGCCATTTAAAATACAATTAGAAGATGGGTATATCTGGAATATAAAGGCAGAATCACAAGGTTCACCATTTTTGTCTTACCATATTGCGATTGATAAACGTAATGGCAGAATTGTCTATTTGTTAGTGAAAAAATAGATATGAAATTAATTAAGAACCCTAAAATAATCAAGTTTGTAAGAAGTAACTTATTCAAGTTGCTTTTGCTAGACTTAGTTTTAATCTTATTGTATAGGTATTATGAGCCATTATATGAACCATGTTTGGAAGGTATGGATTGCTCGAAACCTTTACCTCCCGAACAGTGTTTTATAATTATATTTGGAGTGGTTGTAAATACTTTTTACATTATACTTTCTATATACAGGAAAGTAAAGTGGTAATTTGAGGTTGTCGATGAAAGTGAAAGATAAACAGCTATAGGTAAAAGATAGACTCCAGATATAGTTATTGCGGTCAATATTATCTAACTGTTAGTCTAATTCCAACAATAGAAAAATGAAAAAAACAGGTTTAATAATTTTCTTTTTAACTTCAGTATGTATTCTTATTGGAGTTCTTTATACACACGATAAGACTCGAAATATACCGAAGTCATCAGATTCAATTATTGTTTATTTTCAAACGATTTTCGTAGAATCGTATACATCTACAGGAATAAATAATATAATTAAATTTTCTGATCGTTTGCAGCCCAATGATACAATACTTTTAAGTCATAAAGACTTTATGACAATTAGTTCTATTGTAAACAATAGAGTTCGTTGTAAATCTGACACGATAGGTGTCCCCGAAATGTATCTGAAGACAAAGAAAGGACATATATTCTTGACACGTTTTGCATATTACGTCACAGATGATAAAAAGAATCCTTATATTCCCAATAAAGACGCAATACGAAGACTTTATGATATTTGTAAGATTTATAATTATTTTGAGAAAGAAGATATAATGTATGGAGAGATATATAAAAAGGTTCCTCTAGATTATACATACTATTATGCCAATAAAAATGGTTTTGCAAGTCAAGAAGATAGAATGGAATATATTATTGCAGAACAAAAGAAAGGGATAAAGTTGTTATTAATAGATACATATAGATAAAAGATGACAACATATATTTTCTTGTGTTTGGCTGCAGCTATTACAGGATTGCTAATTCTGGTGATTCCCTACTTAAATCATAGTTCAAGAGGGAGGTAATAAAATGGTACGAAAAATAATAATAGTAATAATCTTAGTAATAGTTATCTTTTTTTCATTTACATATTTAGGTAATGAAACCGGGAGGAGATTGTCAATATATTTAGCTGAACATCCTAAACTTGAGTTTGATAACAACAATGTTGATAGAATTTATTACTCAAAGTTGATTATGTCTTTTATGAAAACAGGTTCTGAAAAAAAATACAAAGAATTATACCGATTTTGTGAAGATAATCATACACTGAGTGAAAATATTATATACGATATTATCGCAGCGAATAGTTATAATATAGAATTTGGATATAGTGTTTCTTCTGGTGGATTACATTGGATTATGTATCCATGCAAAGAAAAAGGTGTTGCTAAAAGTCAATACCAATTTTTAGATAGTTTAGCTCGTGATTTTGAAAAGAGAAGAATTCAAAAATTTGGAGATTATGAAAACTAAGATATCTTTAATTGTGTTTGCTGTCGTGTCATTCCTTCTTGGTATGTTTCTTCCACCATATGATTGTCTTCAATGTTATGTTGATAATATAGGAGGCTTGAATTCAGCATCATATTATGAGAAAAAAGCGATAGAAGAAAAAGGGGATGTAAATGCATACATCCATGTTAGGGACTCAATTATTAAAACTCCTAATATTGTGCATTGTAATTATTTTTACTATGCTTTGTTGATGGCTACAGAATATAATTACAAACCCGCAAATTATGATGTGTATAGTTCTCTCAAATTGGCGCAAAGTATGCTTAAAAAGTCATCAGAACGTACAAATGCTATTGCACTTTATTATTTAAAGCGAGGTGCAGGTTATGGAGATAAAAAGTGTATAGTAGGATTAGCTAAACTTTCTGCAAGAAAATAGGATATTTGAAATAATTATTATAACTTTGTAAAACTGAAAAAACAAAATCAATAACATGAAAAGACATATTATATCTAAAACATCTGGATGTGAGATTAGCCCAGTTCCATTCTCTCTAATTATCATATTTCTTGCTTTTTTTAGCAGCAATATAATGTCCCAAACAATAATGCCGACTAAAGAAAACACACAGTTGTCGGATGAACATGGTGTTTTTATGAAAGAGATGACAGACAGTTCTTTAATTTTCGTAACCACACAAGGAGACGAATATTTAGTTCATAACCCATTTAAGAATATATCATATATCGGTGGTGATAAAAAACTTAAAGAAGATATGTCTTCAAGTGTTGAAACTTATGACTCGGAAAGCAACATATTTGTTATCTTTTATATTCTGTTTGATAATAATCTTCAGATTAAGGACGTCAGATGTATTGACGTTAGTCCTAAAGTCGAAAATTGGGATAGTTTTATCAATAAATATTTGTTATATCTTAGGTCTACACAAGGTAAATGGATGAAGAGTGATAATATATCAAGTAAGTATTATCTTTATGGCTTCGCGAAGGTAACACATTAAAATAGATGGATGATTATCTTATGGATGAATCCATTTTGTTAGATCATATAGCTCTATTAAATCATGTACTTGAATGAGCACTTCCATCTAAATACAAAAATAATCATTAAAAATTACACAAAATGAAAAGTCTTAAATTAATCCTTATTATTTGTCTTCTTACAACGATGAGTTGTACACATAAAGTTGTTAAAAAAGAATCTATAAATAGGATATGTTATATAGATTCTGTAAAAATGAAGACGTCACTGAGGAAAATTATATTGATGTATATTCATCAACATCCTTCCTACAAGAGTTATTGTTTAAATAATGAATGTAGTAAATATTACTTAAATAATGGACAGAAAGAGGAAGATATTAATGATAAGGATAATTATGTGATTTTATCTCCGACTTATAACTATAAAGGCGAATATACTGATATCAATAATCGAATGCCATCTTTTTATTTTAAATTAAATGGGCGTTTGATATTTTTAGCTACCAACAGCGATATTTTAAGAAAATTAGAGGTTATGGATGCTCCCTTTAAAAATAAATATGCTTCTAATATGAGTTCAAAAGAATATATTAGCAATTCCTGGTTGATAAAAGTCAGTAATTTTGATGATGCTGCTACTATTATTAAGAAAAACTTATGGGGAGTTACTCGTATTAAACTAGGTGCTCCCGGCAAATTTAAGGCGCCTATTATAAAAAACAAGATTCGCTTTAAAAGTTAGTTCTACAGAATCCAAAATCTAGTTCATTTATGGTGACTGGTAATTTGTTATCATCAGCAAATAATCTTGTTCACGAATATGGTCGTACTTCGAAGAGTTTGGTAACTTTATCTAAATATAAAAATGATTATTAAAAATTACACAAAATGAAAAGTCTTAAATTAATTCTTATTATTTGTCTTCTTACAACGATGAGTTGTACACATAAAGTTGTTAAAAAAGAATCTATAAATACGATATGTTATATAGATTCTGTAAAAATTAATGCATCACTAAGGGAAATTATATTGATGTATATTCATCAACATCCTTCCTACAAGAGTTATTGTTTAAATAATAGAACTAGTAAATATTACTTAAATAGTGGACTGAAACAGAAACATATTAATGTTGATGATAGGGATGATTATGTGATTTTATCTCCGACTTATAGCTATAAAGCTGAATGCAATAATATCAAGAATCAAATGCCATCTTGTTATTTTAAATTAAATGGGCGTTTGATATTTATAGCTAGCAACAGCGACTTTTTAAGAAAATTAGAGGTTATGGATGCTCCTTTTAAAAATAAATATGTTTCTAATATGAGTTTAAAAGAATATTTTAGCAATTCCTGGTTGTTAGAAGTCGATATTTTTGATGGTTATGTCAATATTGTTAAGAAAAACTTATGGAGGTACTGATGTTAAACAAGGTCCTTCCGGCAAATTTAAGGTGCCTATTATAAAGAACAAGATTCGCTTTAAAAGTTAGTTCAATAGAATCCAAAATCAGTTTCATTTACGGTGAATGGTAATTTGTTATCATCAGCAATTAATCTTGTTCACGAATGTTGTCATGCTTCGAAGAGTTTGGTAATTTTATCTAAATATAAAAATGATCATAAAACTAAAAGAAAATGAGAAAAATTGAATTGCTGTTTTTATTGTTACTTTTTTGTTTGCATTCCAATGCAGTAGCTGCAGATCAGGATTCGCTAATCATACGTTTCTTTTCATGGGAAATGGAATCTCCACATAATATTACTTGTTTAAATTTTGAAAATGAAGTTCCTTATAAAGAATATATTATAACATCACCAGTTGTAATTGATAGTATGTCTGATCAATTACAAAAACTACAGAAATGCAAAGATAAGGATTTTCAGGTGGGTTGTAAATTATACTTCATTAAATGCGGTAAAGTTAACAGAATATTCTGTATGAATAGCAATTCTGTTTTTTCCAATAATATATTTTATAAAAATAACAAGGATGTTATTAAAAAGATTAACCGATTGATTGCAATCTATCCTAAAGCTGAAAATGATTGCAATTTTTCTCCAAAGCAATTTGGTGACGAATTCGCTCAAGGAAGAGACAGCCTGTTTCGGGTTCTTCATACTAGTATGGCAGAGACAATTAAAAATTTAAATTATAATGATACTTTAATTGTGAGTATTTATTGTAAGGCTTATAAAAATGGAAAAACGAAATCTGTGGTAATAAATCCTGCTAACAAGAAATCGCTCTCTGATATAGAAAAGAAAATTATAATGAAGCTGCGAGACGTTTTAATGACAAAAATCACTTGGAGAAAGAATTCAGAACGAATGGATAGTGATGATATTATATTTCCTTATGTTATTCGGTAAGCATACTTATGTCATCAAACTTTAGTATCGGACTAAAATGATTTAAAATATTGATATGATGTTCTTTGCCCCGCGATATACTCGCAACTATGTAATAATTCTTTTCATTTTCTATTTATCAATTTAAATAATGAAAGATAATATAGAACAGGAAAAACTTCCAAAATATAAATGTTGATAAAATAGGAGATTTGCATTAATACGATACTCTGATTGAAAGAACTCAAAGCTTGTCCTATTGCATAGAATATAAAATAACCTATTGTAACAATTCTCACAAATAACATGTTTTCAGACTTTGTCTTTTTCAAAAGGAAACTAATAGATATAGATAAAACTGCTATAAGTAGATATGCGATTGTGTAAACTTTCTGAGAATATATGAGCGGTCCCATGTAAGTGTTGTAAGCTTCTATTGCATTTCCCTGTGAGAAAAAGAATACATTAAAATAATAATAAAAACATTGAAATACTAGATATAGAATTAGTATAACATGCAATATCTTCCCAGCTGAATTAAATATGTCTCGACGGATAATAGTCACAATTATCAAAACCGAGATAATGCAATATGCAGCATTTAAAATGCAAGAGAATAGTCCATTATAGTCTGTAATAACAAACATTCCCAATATGACAAACAGCAAAAGAAGTACTAAACGAGCGTAATAGCTTGTTTTTAATTTATATATCAGATTTTTCATATTTCATTATGGTTTTCAATGTATTATTTATTCTAGGCTTAGAATCCATATTCAAAGTATATGCAGGGCATATATTCGATTTGGAATTTCTAATATGTCAAAGGTATTCTTTATGTCTTTTTATGGCAAAGGCAAATATACACATAAAATTTCATCCTTGCAAGAACATCCCACAGTTTTCAAAATATATGATTAAATTATTCTCGTTTCCTTTTCTTCTCTACCCAGAAAAGTTTTTTTAATGTCACTAATGTCACTTTGTCACAAACCCTTTGTTTATCGGGGATTGGTGAGTGACATTAAGTGACATTATAGGGGTAAAAGTGACATTAAATGCCGAAACACACCTGTTTTTGGTGATTTTTTCCAAATTATGGATTGGCTCCTCCTTCTTCTTATTTGTATTCTGATTCAGAGCATAATTCAAGCAACCTAATATGCAATAATATACCTACTCAATTCTTTTTTAGATTAGCTATATCGCTTCTATATTTGGCAAATGATATATTAAACAAAGTTGATATTGAGTTTTATCTAGCAATACTAATCCCAATATACAGCTATTTAATTAGAATGGTTGGAATAATCATGATATCCGGAAAAATGCAATAAGTATTTAAATTAGTCAGTAATTTGTTCAAGGATGAAATTAGTATTATCTTTGCAGAGTATATTTATAAGAATCAGCAATGATATAAATCATCACTAGTATTAATTAAAATATATTTTTATCAATGAGAAAAATAGTATTTGTATGTATTGCAGTTTTACTTTCCTTAAGTATAAGTGCACAAAATTTCAGACATTATACCTTGTCTGAAGTCGTAGATACAGCACAGTATCTTAATCAGAATTTTGTAAATCAGAAGAGTTACTTTATAGGTAAACCATTTTCAGAGGTACTTAAAGTTTATCAATTAGACTTGCCCTTGAAGTTCTTATCGCCAAACAATACATCTCCTTGGAATGATAAGTGGGGAGATATGTATATCAATGGGGCAGCTTTATCTTGGTATACAGAGGCTGAATGTAAGGAGATATTTTATAAACATATTAATGCTATATGCTATATTGATGTCGATTTTGAGCCTCCATATAATATTCTTTTCTTTAATTTTATGAAGATATATAAAACTCCAGAAGAAATGGCTCTACATTTAAAAGACATTTTGGTTAAAGATATACGTGTTGTTGAAAAAACATCTAAGTAAGGGTAGTAGAACAAATGTTCTAAAATTCAATGTATTTCATTTAGTGATTAGGCTCTAATCACTCCGTAGCGCTTCGTAATTTGCAGAGTGATTAGGGCCTTATCACTATCTTGTATTTCGACAAAACGAATAATAAGATTGTTATTCTTGTGTGCTTTGTTACTTTTAATAAATCGTGGATTTACGATGCTATTTTTCTAGTCTATTTACCGATGTTCTATTCCTACGATCAAACGTTTCTATTCCTACGACATAAAGTTTCTATTCCTACGATCAAACGTTTCCATTTCTACGATATGAAGTTTCTGTTTCTACGATATAAAGTTTCCATAGCATCGATCAAACGTTTTTAATTCATCGAAGAAACGTCTATGGAATGCTTATAAGTAAACAATTTTTATTTTATTATATTTTTGGCAATTAACCATATATGGTGTAGACCTTGTGCAATCATAGGTTTTTTAGTCAAAAAAGGTGGATGATAGTGGATGATAGTGGAGGTATACCTCCACTGGTTAACGAACTGTAGTGTAATTGTTTACACACAAAGTGGAGGTTTTTTGTTCGTTTTGAACTTTTTGGTATTTTTATTTTTTCGAGCATCAAATTCTAATGTAAACGTAATAAAAAATCATTATTAAGCAATTTGTGAAGTTGTATACGCAGAAGGATATAGTATATACGTGGCATGTATTTTCAAGACTCAATTGACTAATGTTTCAAATATCGGAAGCATGGAATGAGAATGAACAATATAAGCATTGCATATTTGTTAGAAATTCGCTAAAATTTGGTACGATTTCAATTTTAATGTCACTCGCCAAATCCTTATAAATATGGTGCTTGTGGACAATTTATTCAATGTTACTTGGTTAATGCCAAATTGGAACATACATGCAGTTAATCAGTGCATAGATGCGTATATATTAGTTTTTTGCAAAAATCTATTTATGTGCGCAAGAGTAGCTGGATATTTATTGCGTAAAGTAACTCGCGCCACCTGACACTGCTATTATTCATAAAAAGATAAGATCTTGCAATTATTTTTGCTAATCGTCAATTTTATACTTATAATGTGTCGAACTCACCTTCTTTAAAGTCGGTCTATTTAGAATTACTACGTCCTTTTTAAAATATTTATTGCGATTGGCTTTTGTAAAATCAAAATAACTCCTACTGACGAAACTATAAGAAACAAGTTTACCATTAAGGGTGAAAATGATCGTACAAGTTTGATCTACAGACGATTGATTAACTATATCCTTTTTTGAAGCATAATCCATTTTTATATTAAACTTTTCAACGTTATGATCGTAAGGTTTTAATATATACATAACATCCCATTTTTTATCAATATTAATTGAACTTAATATTAAATATTTTCTATTGATATTTTTATCAGTAGAAAAATCTATTTTTTTATGAGGTGATGCAAAATAAACGAGTCCGCACAACACAACGATTAGTGATACGACGAAATATAATAGTTGTTTTTTCATAACTTAATTTTAAAATAAAAATAATATCTATTCATTACTGTCTGTTCTGCCAATCCAAGTATATTTTCATAACCAGAAGCATGTTTAATCGCCCAATTTTCTATATTATTATATAAATCCATTTTTATTTTATTTTACCAGATTGGTTGTCATTCATTCCAATATAGTTGTCTGTCTTAAAAGTGATAAGTAAGTCCAAATCTTAATTCAAAAGTCTTCGCATATACGTTGTCGTGATATTTATAGTATGTGTCACGTACATAGTATGTACCTGAAAGTACTGCGCTTAATGAGCCCCTTAAATCCAGTTCCCATATCGGGTTGATTACAAGTAGGGCAGCATTGCCTTTGTCGCCTTGTGCATTAAGGTATAACGGATCAACTTTAGTCAAGTCTTTGTCTTCATATCCTTTCCATGTAAATATGCGATAATATTCTGTATGAAGTATAAAACGCCCGAAGTCACGAAATTCCATGTGAGTCTTTGTCTTTATTGAAAATCCGCTTCCCATGTTATAGTCTCTGTCTATAACATTGTAATAATCGCTCTTCGTTCCTCCAAGCAATATTGCTGATAAGAATACACGTTGTTCCAGACGAGTCAGTGCACCAACCTGTGGAAACGAGAATATCATTCCCGGACCAAACGAGGCAGCCTCTGATATTCGGTAAGGTGTTAATGATGTCCCATCTTTTACAGGTTTAGAATCATAATAGTTGAAATGCTGAAATATACCAAATTCAGCCTGAATGTTGTTACTCTCATAAACAGGGGCACCCCATATACGACCCAAAATATGCAATCCATTTATAAGTGGTTGATTGGCACTGAATCCAAATGTCGCCTCAGCATAGAAAAAATCATAAGGCTTGTTTTCTGAATCATTGAACGGATTGCCGTATTCCATAAAGAGATTTACGTAGGGATTGTGCTCGCCTCTGAATAAAGCTCCGTTGTCGGCAAGATAGCGGTCACCAACAGATATAGATAAGTCTACAGGAAAACGGTTATAATCGTGATACTTGTAGTATTTATTTCTTACAGTCCATGCGTCACCACTCAGAATGCGGTTAAAACCTTTCATCGGACACACCACAGTGGCGGCAAACTCACGCAGAAAGCGACCGAATCCACGTTGGCTGTCGTTTAGTATGATGTCGCTGATACGATGTGTCACCTCACCGATACATATACCTCCAAAGGTTGTTGCCATAAGGTCGTTGATAGCTGGAGGTTCAATTTCTCCACAAGTTTCCCACATAAGACTTCCGCCTAGAGCAAACGGTGCCGACTCCCAAAATGACATTCCGTTTGATCGTGCAGAGTTATAATATAGACTACCATGATATGGGTGAGCAAAAAGATTCGTTGAAAACTGGTCATTGTCCCATACAAAACCATGAGTGATATTATGATGAATCGTGTGAAGGTTTACTTGCGCAAAATCTTCGTTCATAACAAATCTGTCGAAGCAATGCACCGCCACATTAATTCCTGTTGTCTCGGCTATGCCTTTCCATAAATATTTCCCTTGTCTGTAGGGAGCATTGTATGCGTATATGCTATCTGTGTCAGTATCTTCAGTAGTAGATGTCTTTATTTTCTTGCCTTCATAGCCCGTCATGAGCGGATATTTTTTCTTGTTGTATCTCACAGCAATACCTGCTTCGACGATAGCTCCGTTGCGGTATTCGTTTAGATGATGGTAATAGCGAGTGTCACCATATCCAATAGAGGCAAAAGCGCTTATATAATTGTTTATCTGATAGTCTGTGTTCACACGCAATTGCAATGAACCTAGTCTTTTGGGCTTATCCTCATTATTTTGAAACGTCTCTATGTGGAAGAATCCAATGTCGGAACTTACACTCCAGCGAGGTGCTATATCGAAATATTGTCCGATACGATAGAACAAGGCTCCCGAAAAACGTTTGTCTAGTCCCATGTAATGTGTTCCTACACCGACAATATTATATGTGCTGCGGTTGCGGAAACGCATAGCGAAGTTCAGTTTTGATGAAGTTCCGGCATAATACATCAGGTCTATCTTCGTTTTTGGATTGACATTCACCAGTCCTATCTTATGTGCAATCGTGTCACGGCTATAGTTTATGATTCCAATCTGTACACCTCTTGGATGCGAGTTACATACATTTATCAATCCAATCTGCGAACCGTTAAGTGTATCTACATAATTATAGGCGCCAATCTGTAGTCCGCGCATATAAGATGAACTGATGTTAGCAATGAAACTTATTTGCATTCCCTCTTTCACACCCATTGCTGTATTGGTGATACCACTCAGTTGGATGCCACGAAATGGAGCCGCAGATATATTAGAGAAACCGGCAAGTTGAAATCCATTCAATGAATGAGCCGTATTATTTATAAAGGCAAACTGAAACCCTGATAAGTTGCCGCTTACTGAATTTATAGCGCCACATAATTGTGCGCCATGAACATCACCGTTTGTAAACGAGAACAAACCTCCTATGTTTAGTCCGTTGCTTTCATGCCTAACTATGCTTGACAGTCCGCCTATCTGCACTCCTTTAAGAGAGTCAGTGCTGGCAATAAGTCCGATGTTTGCTTTACTTACAAGTGTAGAATCGCTTCCTTTTTTGTTTATTCCTAATGCTATGTTGGTGTTGTGCTTCCCATGGTGCAATTGTGCCATTGAATTAACAATGCCAAATAGCAAAAGAAAACCTAATATCAGATGCCTTAATTTCATAATGAGCTAATTCGTTGTTTGTGCAAATATATATAAAATAGATGAAATAAGAAAAATATTCTTATAATAATAGTATTGTTGCTTAAAACTCCGAAATATAACGTCTAGTGAGAAAAAACTGTTTAATGACTTGCTTTTTAGAAAAAGATTGGATAAATTTACTGCTTTGAAAGCAAACACGATAATATCATGATTTAATAGCAGATGATTTATGCACAAATAGTCCTGTTTTGATATATAAATAGTATATATATACGTATAATGCTAAGAATTATGCAAATTTTCTTTCGAATATAGTATATTTATTAAAAATATTGTATCTTTGCACCAAGAAAAAACAAAAGAGAAATGGCATATAGTAGAATTACTGCTGCAGAAGGTGCGGCAATGATAAATAATAATGATAATATCGGATTATCAGGGTTCACACCAAACGGCGTAGCAAAAGCTGTATTTCGTGAACTTTCAAAGCGTGCTGTTTCGGAACATGAGGCTGGCAGACCGTTTAAAGTTGGTATTCTTACTGGTGCATCAACCAGTCAGAGTATTGAGGGCGATATGGCAAGTGTTAATGCTATAAAGTTCAGAGCTCCGTTTTCCACTAATAAAGATTTCAGAAACCATACCAATGCAGGTGAGATAGATTATGAAGATATGCACCTGGGACACATGGCAGAACGTCTGCGTCGTGGCTTTTATGGGGAAATAGACTGGGCAATAATAGAGGTCAGTGATCTTGACGAGGGTGAAAGCATGTGTAAGGCTTTCCTAACCAGTGCTGGAGGAATCGTTCCGACTATTGCGCGTTTGGCAAAAAAGATTATAATAGAGAAGAACTCATTTCATAGTAAGGCTTCACGCTGTCTTCATGATGTATATGAAATAGGTGAGTGTCCTTTCCGTCAACCTATTCCAATTCTTGGGGTAAGTGATCGTATAGGAAAAGAGTATGTTGAAATAGATGCAAAGAAAATCGTCGGTGTTATTGAATGCAATATTCCTGAAGAGGCAAGAGCATTCAAACCACTTGATCAAATTACGCAGCAGATGGGACACAATGTTGCTGATTTTCTTGTAGCTGACCTTAAACGTGGACTTATTCCTTCACAGTTCCTTCCGTTGCAAAGTGGAGTGGGCACAACTAGTAATGCTGTTCTTGAGGCACTAGGTCAAAACCCTTTGGTGCCTGTATTTTCCGTTTATACGGAGGTTGTTCAGGATTCAGTTGTGAAGTATATGAAGGAAGGACGAATTAAGGATGCAAGTTGTTCGTCGCTGACAGTGACTAACGATACTCTGCAAGAGATATATAGTGAAATTGACTATTTTAAGAAGCATATAACAATTCGCCCAAGTGAGATAAGTAACTCTCCAGAAGTGATACGTCGTCTTGGAGTGATCGCAATGAATACGGCAATAGAATGCGATATATATGGCAATGAGAATTCAAGTCATATATGTGGTAGCAGACTAATGAATGGTATTGGTGGTTCATGTGATTACGAACGTAATGGATATATCAGTATATTCACCACACAGAGTACAACCAAAAATGGTTGCATCAGTGCCATTGTTCCAATGTGTAGTCACGTAGATTCAACAGAACACGATGTTGACGTGATCGTAACTGAACAGGGAATTGCTGACCTTAGAGGAAAGGGACCTCTGCGTCGTGCAAAGGAAATAATAGAAAACTGTGCTCACCCTAGTTATCGCCCGTTGCTGAGAGATTATCTTAAAATAGCTGAACACGGACATGAACCTCAGAGTATGCGTGCCGCTCTTGCGTTTCACGATACATTCTTGAAGAAGGGGGATATGCGACTGACTGATTTCAGTGAGTATCTGTAAGAACATATACATTATGCAAAAGAAGAAAATAATCCTTTGGACATTGCTGTCTGTTGTCATATTGTTCTGCATATATACAATAGGTGGTTCGTTTTATCTGATAAACTTCGCTTTGCAGCCGTCTGGGAAGGATAATGTCAAAAAGGTAACTCATATAAACGATTCGATATATTCGTTTATGAAACCTTGGACTGATAGTCTGAACAATGTTAAAGCTATTCATGATACAACGATAATCAACAGTGAAGGTCTGAAACTGAATGGTTATTATATCAAGTCGGCAAAACCGACGCGCAAGACAGCCATTCTTATTCATGGATATAAGGATTGTGCTTATAGCATGATGCCTATTGCGTATATATACAGTCATGAATTGGGATATAATGTGTTGTTGCCAGATTTGCAATACCATGGTAAGAGTGATGGTAAGGCTGTTACCATGGGATGGAAAGATCGCAAGGATATATTGCTATGGGCAAAGCTTGCAAATACTCTTTTTGGTAATAATACCGAAATTGTTGTGCATGGCATTTCTATGGGAGGCGCCACAACCATGATGGTGTCTGGTGAGAAACTCCCACCTTATATAAAATGCTTTGTTGACGATTGTGGATATACAAGTGTTTGGGATGAATTCAATTATGAGATAAAAGAGATGTTCGGACTTCCTGCATTCCCATTGATGTATTCGTCAAGCGCATTATGCAAAATATTGTATGGTTGGAGTTTCGGTGAGGCTTCGGCTTTGAATCAAGTAGCAAAATGCAAATTGCCAATGCTCTTTATCCACGGTTCTGCTGATGACTATGTGCCTACCCGAATGGTTTACCCGCTTTATAAGGCTAAACCGCAACCTAAAGAAATATGGATTGTAAAGGGTGCGCCACATGCAAAGTCATTCCAACTAAACCAAAAGGCATATATTAAAAAGGTTGCGCAATTTACAGGCAAGTATATCAAATGATATATTTGCCTTGTTTTTTATTGTTCGCTGTTTAGATCTTAACGTAATCCTTTTTATATTGTTTTCCGTCGGAAAATGTTAACGATGTCATATATTTGGTTAATGTCTGTTATAGCTTATAATGTTTGCCGTTGGAAATTTGTTTGAACAAATTAATTTTATACCTTTGTGAATGTTTTCCAATAGAAACTATTAATTAAAAGAAAATAATTATGCATAACAAATTATTTATAATGATTCTGATGATAGCTGCACTTTTTTCATCAAGTTGCACTAGCGCTAAACAGAAACAAAAAACAATAAACAAACAGGAGGCTAAGAAAATGAATACAACAGAATTGACACTATCAGAGTTTAAAAATAAAGTGATGGATTTCGATAAGAATCCAGATAGTTGGAACTTTAAAGGAGATAAACCTGCAATAATAGACTTCTATGCTACATGGTGTGGACCTTGCAAAGCAACAGCTCCAATCCTTGACAGTCTGGCAGAAGAGTATCAAGGTAAGATTGATGTTTACAAAGTAGACGTTGATCAGGAACAGGAAATTGCATCAATGTTTGGCATCCGTTCAATACCTTCATTGCTCTTTATTCCGATGGAAGGCGAGCCAAAGATGCAGGTTGGCGCAATGGGAAGAATAGATCTTGAAAAAGCAATAAAAAATACTTTATTGAAATAAGACAAGACATAATGAATAAAAATTGTATTTGTAGAATAAGAAATGTATATCGTGCCATAGCTGCTTTTGAAACCGAGTTCCAAAAGCAGCTTGGTCTTAATATAAATGAGGCAACGATGCTTTGCATTGTATCTGAAAAGGAAAACATATCTTCGGGAGAGATTGCTGAGGAAATGGAACTTTCAAATTCAAATGCTTCAAAGGTAATTGCTTCTTTGGAAAAGGATGGATATATTCGCCGTAAACTTTGTAAAGAAGACAAGCGCTGTATGCGTTTTGCTATTACAAAGAAAGGTGAGGAACTCTTGGCTAAAGTTAATTGCGAGAGATTCCAGTTGCCAGAAAATCTTACTAATTTATCAGTAGATTGATTAGTATCTTGATCAATATAACAAGCTACAAAAAGCTGAATGAAAAAATATATAGCCGAAAATGACCGTGGGCGATGCGTTGCTTGTGGAGTATGTGTAAAGACTTGTCCTAGAAATGCTATAAGTATTTTTCGTGGATGTTATGCTGTAGTGAATAATGAAGTATGTGTAGGATGTGGATTGTGTGAAAAAACTTGTCCTGCCGGTATAATGTATAAAGTTAAGATAGCTTGAAAAAGAAAACGCATTGGTTTGATTACATGTGGATAGTGTCAGCGACCTATTTCGTCATGGGATTTTTTAATATTGTATTTGCTTGGTTTGGAATGATATGCTTCATTATACCTTTACTTGTAGCCATTATCGGTGGTAATAAAATATGGTGTAACAGATATTGTGGGCGTGGGCAAATATTTCTTGTTTTAGGTAACAAACTAGGATTGTCTAGAGGAAAGGCTGCTCCAAGATGGTTGTCTTCAAAATGGTTTAGAAACGGTTTCTTAGTGTTTTTTATGAGTTTCTTTATAAACATGATTTATGTTACGATACTTGTAGCTAAGGATATAAGGTCATTGTCGGAAACAGTTAATCTACTTTGGACAATAAACGTTCCATGGCATTGGGCATACCCTGTAGAGATAGAACCTTGGAAGGCACAGTTCGCTTTTGGACTGTATGGCATTATGCTCACTTCAGTTATTGTAGGAATAGTTCTAACAATAATATATAGACCAAGAACATGGTGCGTGTGTTGTCCAATGGGAAATATGACACAAATGATCTGCAAATTAAAAAATAAATAATAATATGATTCAGAATAAAACTCGTGCGGAGATAGCCGCAGATAATTATAAAAACGGATATAACTGCGGACAAGCCGTAGTTGTTGCTTTTGCTGATCGTTACGGACTTTCAGAGGAACAGGCTGCTCATATTACTGCCGCTTTTGGTGGAGGTTTGGGACGCCAGCGACTCACTTGCGGTGCCGTTATGGGTATGGCTGTATTGGCTGGTCTTGAAGATGGCAATTCAGTACCCGAAGAAAAAGAAAAAATAAAAACGACAGTCAATGCTATACAAATGATGACTGAAAAGTTTAAAGAGCAGTATGGTTCAGTAGCATGTGGTGAGATATTAGGCTTAAAAGGTTATGCTAAGGCGGAAGGTCCTGCACATCACCAAGAAATACCTGAAGAGTATAAAGGAAGACCATGTGCTTTAAAGGTTAAGTTGGCTGCTCAGATATTCGAAGATAATCTTAAAAGTAAAGAGACTTCAGAGAATACGGA
Organism: Prevotella sp.; assembly: GCF_051059605.1. GTDB lineage: Bacteria > Bacteroidota > Bacteroidia > Bacteroidales > Bacteroidaceae > Prevotella. Next base: position 1,925,822 of record NZ_CP050883.1, on the reverse strand, counting down.
ACTCTAGTTTAAAATATAACATTATGAACGAGCTGAAAAAGGGCACTGTATGTGTCATTTTTCAGCTCGTTTTGTTTTTATTGTATCTGCCCCACCAGTTGAAATGAGTGAGGGAGAGTAGACGTATCACTTTTGCTATGGATTTCTTCCCAATCAGGGTATGTTGCACACGATAGAATAGCGCCATAATGCAAAAGAGAATGATATTGGTCGTAAGGAAACTGACCAATTCATTGTTGAATATGTGTGGAAGCATCGCATAGATGGCAGATGAAGATAAAAGGAGTGTGCATAAGACGGTGATAAGAACCAATCCATGAGATGTTTCAATAGCTCTTGCAGGGCAGACGTTCATACATTTCATGCAACTCTCACATTTGAATGTCCAGTAAGGGTGATCGTTTTTCTTTATGATGGCCTTATTCGGACATTGTTTGACGCAAAGGTCACAATGTATGCATCTATTGGAAGCATAGAAAGTCTTAGCTATGAAAAAGCGGCCGATAGCATAGTAAAGCAATGCAATTGGTGATATAAGAATGTCTTGGACAATCTCACGTAGTGCAGTAAAGTCAGTACCTTTATTACAAAGTCTCTTGAAATGTTTCTTAACTCTATGTTGATTTTCCTCGAAGATATAATTCACGGCATTTCCTCTCAAGGCAGGATGAAGCGATAGCCAGTTGGAAGGCATGTCAAAGGGAATCATTCCAATGACTTTGTAACCTTTCATTTTGAATATCATCGCAGAGAACAGAAAGGTAATGCCGCTAAGACCAGGGGTTACGATGCTACCTATTTTCATACCAGCTCTTGTGTTCATCAAAATAACACGATTATGCCCATGGGGAAATCTACTGATGAAACTGAGCATTATAGGCGGATAGTTGAAGCCATGCACTGGTGAAATCAGTCCGATGTTAGCATCACAGTCTATTGTTAGATTATGAATGTTAAGTCGTGTGATGTCGTAGAGGGAGCATGCCACTCCATTATCAATGGCTTCTTTTTTAATCCATTCTGCCACTTGGTGTGCATTACCAGTGCCAGAGAAATAGAATATTAAGAGTTCTTTCATTATATTATAAAGGTGAAGTCTTACTATAAAATGCAAATTTACAATATTAATTTTTAAAACACCTTTTTAAAGGTAGTAAATAGATGGCTTTCTTTTGATATTCATGATTTCAAATGTTTAGATTGATAAAAGCGTAACTATTCGTTTTTATATCCTTGTGGAGTTGTACCAGTCAAGCGTTTGAAGAATTTACAGAAGAAACTTACATTTGGAAAGTTAAGCGCTTCGCTGATTTGTGAAACCTGCATATCTGAATGTTTAAGCATAACCTTAGCTTCGGCGATTACCGATTTGTCTATCCATTCTTTTGCTGTCGTATCGCTGGCATTACTTATTAATGTTCCTAGATAACGTTGTGACATGCACATCTTGTTTGCATAAAAGCCAAGTGAACGTTCTTCTTTGCTGAATTTATGTACAAGGTTTATAAATTTAAGAAATACCTCACGTTCATGGGTATGCACTTCGCCGTTAACTCCTGTTTTGCTGTTTAAATTGCTATACATGCATAGTATTGCTTTCGTAACACAAAAGAATGTATCTTTGTCTATACTGTTTGAATGTACTATTAGCCATGCATCTTCTATAAGTCTGTGAAATATGTTCTCTTCTTCTTCATTCATCGGTATGGTCGTTTTACTCTCACCGCTAATTAAACATGATGGGACTCTTCCATTAAACAGCATTTGCAGCAACTCATCGTTTACAGATATAGCCTCCATATCGAAATCGGGGGTGAAACTTATAGGTTGTACAATGCTCCCGCCTCCGATAAACAACATTGAACCTTTGTTTATCGTATAGTCAATAAGGTTGATGATAGCATGGCCTGTTCCGCTTTTTACACAGCATACACGTAGTTCATCAAATCTGTATGGTTGGTTTAATGTTATGAATTTCTTTCTTAGTTTGTTGAAACTCAGTAATACAGCGAAGTCCTTTGCCACATACGCTGCATTCGCATTATCCAATATACCTAATTTTATATAATCGCGTATACGTTCGAAGTCCAGTTTTATAGGTCTGTTACTTTCCATATCCTACTATTTATCAATTAATATGCCTCAAAGATAATAAAATATCCCTATTGTTGATCATCTTTTTTGAATTATAGTACAAAAAGGACATTTTTCAATTATTAAGGATAATGACTTTATTAATGAAACAGCATATCTTTGCAGAAAAATATAATATATGAGAATAAGAATGATTCTTTTGGGATTGATTATGGCAACCACAGGATGCTACGCCCAACTAACATTACTTCAATGCAGACAGAAAGCGCATGATAATTATCCGCTTATAAAGCAATATGATTTGGTTGAGCGATTGCGTGACTATAATATTGCCAATGCTTCTGTCGCTAATTTACCACAAGTTTCTGTAACAGGTTTGGCAACATATCATACTGATATGCTTAAAGGTAATATGGCTTCAGCTATTGATACTAAAAGCTATCTCTATGGTGGAATGTTGCAAGTATCTCAGAATGTATATGATGGTGGTGCTGTTTCTTCTCGTAAGAGTATAACCAAAGCCGATGCGAATGTGAGTACTGAACAGTTGAATGTTTCTATGTATGATGTAAATTCAAGAGTAGATCAAATGTTTTTCGGAACGTTGCTTCTTGACGAGCAAATCAAGCAGAATAAACTTTTGCAGGAAGACTTGGCGCTTAGTAGAAAAAGCATAGACGCTATGATGAAGAATGGCATAGCCAATCAGAGCGATATTGATGCCATAAAGGTTGAACAACTGAACGCTGAACAACAGATGAAGAGCTTGATAGAACAACGACACTCATATATTATGATGTTGGCTATTTTTATAGGTGAAAAGATAGATGACAACATTATGTTATCTCGTCCGTCTGATGATATGCCTGAATCAATGGAAGTAAAACGACCAGAAATGAAACTGTTTGATGCACAGACTATCTTGCTAAATGAGCGTGAGAAAGCGCTTGATGTGAATTTAAAACCAAAATTCGGATTGTTTGTAACAGGACTAGTGGGTAATACCGGCATGGATTTGATAAACAAAAGTATGTTTATGGGTGGCGCTAAACTTACTTGGAATATAGGTGGACTTTATACAAGAAAGAATGACAAGAAACAGATCGAGGCTAATAGACTTGAAATAGAAAGTAATCGACAGACGTTTCTTTTCAATACAAGATTGCAGACTGCCGGAGAGACGTCTGTTATCAATGATCTGAAGGAGAAAATAAAGACAGATGATGCTATTGTGGTCCTTCGTACAAACATACGAAGCAAGGCTGAACGCAAAGTGGAAAACGGCACGTTGACCATCAATGAGATGCTGCGTCAGATAAATGCAGAGAGTGAGGCGAAGCAGGCAAAGGCTTTACACGAAATTCAACTGCTGAAAGAGATTTACCAACTTAAAAATATTGGCAACTATTAATATTTAAACAGATATGAAAACAAACAGATTTATTATATTGGTTTCTTTGGCGACTATGCTCGCAGCGTGTTCATCAGATAAGAAGAAGTATGACGCCACTGGTACTTTCGAAACGACAGAAGTTACTGTAGCTGCCGAACAGACAGGACGCATAATGGCTTTTGATATAACAGAAGGACAGAATATTGATTGCGGTAAGCAAGTAGGACTCATTGATACCGTACAGTTGCAGCTAAAGGCTATGCAGGTTGGAGTGACACGAGAAACTTTTGAAAATCAGAAACCTGACGTGCAGAAACAGATTGCAGCATTACGCCAACAGTTGGCTACTGCACAGAGAGAACAGCGTAGGTCTGCTGGTTTGGTTAGAGACGGAGCGGCAAACCAGAAGCAGTTGGATGATGCTAACTCGGCAGTGCTCGTCTTGCGTCGCCAGTTGGAAGCGCAGATATCTAGTTTGGGCAACAGTACCCGAAGTTTGTCTAGTCAGAGCAGTGCTACAGGAATAGAACGTTCACAAGTAATTGATCAATTGCGCAAATGCCATATCGTGGCTCCAATAAGTGGTGTTATACTAGAGAAATATGTAGAAAAAGGGGATTTTGCTACAGTAGGAAAACCTTTATTCAAGATAGCAGATATGAATAATGTTTATCTTCGCGCTTACATCACATCAGGACAACTTGAAAAGGTGAAAGTTGGTCAGAAAGTAAAGGTGTTCAGTGACTATGGAGACAACAAACGCAAAGAATATAATGGTACGGTTACATGGATTTCTGAACATTCAGAGTTCACTCCAAAGACGATACAGACAGATGATGAACGAGCTGACTTGGTTTATGCTGTTAAAATACTTGTCAGGAATGACGGCTATATTAAACTAGGCATGTATGGTGAAGTAAATTTCTAGACATAATAATTCAAAGCTTATCATGACAGCCATAGAAATAGATAAAGTCACCAAGCATTTTGGCAAGGTATGTGCACTTGACGATGTCTCGCTAAGTATAAATCAAGGAGAACTCTTTGGTATAATTGGTCCTGACGGAGCCGGTAAGACAACTCTTTTCCGCATACTTGCCACTTTGCTTGTTCCAGAAACAGGCGTAGCATCAGTTGATGGCTTTAATACCTTGACAATGATGCGCGACATCAGAAAGCGTGTGGGGTATATGCCTGGTAGGTTTTCGTTGTATCAAGACCTTACTGTAGAGGAAAATCTTAAGTTCTTTGCTACACTTTTCAACACAACAATAGAAGCAAACTATGATTCAATACGTGATATATATTCACAGATTGAACCGTTCAAAAATAGACGTGCTGGCGCTCTTTCTGGAGGAATGAAACAGAAACTAGCTCTTTGCTGTGCTCTTGTACATAAGCCAAATGTACTTTTCCTTGATGAACCAACTACAGGTGTAGATCCTGTTTCGCGCAAGGAATTCTGGCTTATACTTCAAAAGCTGCGCGATACAGGAATGACAATAATTGTGTCTACTCCATATCTTGATGAAGTGCGACAATGCGGTAGGATTGCTTTTATAAATAAAGGAAAGGTATGTGGGGTAGGTGCTCCTGATGAAATACTGAATGAATTTAAGGATGTATTCTGTCCGGAACCGTTATCGCATTCTGAAGAAGTAAAGCATTCAGAAGATAATGATGTGATTGTTGTTGATGGATTGTGCAAGACATTTGGTACATTCCATGCTGTAGACCATATATCCTTTAGGGTACATAGAGGTGAAATATTCGGATTTCTTGGAGCCAATGGAGCTGGAAAGACTACGGCAATGCGCATGTTAACAGGATTAAGTCAGCCTTCGGGCGGTAAAGCTACAGTAGGCGGTTATGATGTATCTACGCAATACGAGCAGATAAAAAAGCATATAGGTTACATGAGTCAGAAATTCTCTTTATATGAAGATCTTAAGGTTTGGGAAAATATACGCCTTTTTGCTGGCATATACGGCATGAACGATAAAGATATTGCACAAAAGACGGATTCTTTGCTCAGTCGTCTTGGTATGAGTGAACATAAAGATACTATCGTTAAGGAACTGCCGCTTGGATGGAAACAGAAGTTGGCTTTCTCGGTATCTATATTCCATAAACCCGAAGTTGTTTTCCTTGATGAACCAACAGGAGGTGTAGATCCGTCTACACGAAAGGAATTTTGGACATTGATTTACGAAGCTGCAGCCGAAGGCATCACAGTTTTCGTAACTACTCATTACATGGATGAGGCTGAATATTGTGACCGCATATCCATTATGGTAGACGGACAGATAAAGGCGCTTGGTACTCCATCGGAACTAAAACATCAGTTCGCCGTTACCGATATGGATAGTGTATTCACGATGTTAGCTAGAAAGGCACAACGAAAATCAGACTGATAATATGACAACATTCATATCATTTATAATAAAAGAGGCACGCCATATATTGCGTGACCGTCGCACACTACTAATACTTATCGGTATGCCGATAGTAATGATGTTTCTGTTTGGATTTGCCATCACCACAGAGGTGCGCAATGTGCGCATCGTGCTTGTTTCGTCTTCGATAGATAAGACTACTCAGAAAATAGCTAATCGCCTTGATGCATCTACATACTTCAATATCACGGCAATGGCTAGAAATACAGATGAGGCTAAGACGATGCTTGAAGGAAACAAGGCTGAAATGGCTATCGTATTCAGTCCTGATTTCGCCAGTCACATATATGATGGTGAGGCTAGGGTGCAAATTATTGCCGACTGTGCCGATCCTAATATGGCAATACAACAGAGTAATTATGCCAGTCAGATTATACTTTCTGAATTGACATCGGCTGGAGCATCCAACGGTAGTGCGTTGATAAAACTTATGTATAATCCACGCATGGAGAGTGCTTATAATTTTGTACCCGGAGTAATGGGAATGATTTTGATGATAATATGCGCAATGATGACTTCAATCAGTATTGTTCGCGAGAAGGAACGTGGCACGATGGAGATACTGCTTGTGTCGCCAGTTCGCCCAATACTTATTATTATAGCCAAGATGATACCATATCTTGTTCTCGGCATTGTAGACCTAATATTGATTCTAACTATATCATATTTTGTATTGCATGTGCCTATAGCTGGTAGTCTGTTATCTCTTTCGGCAGTATCTATATTGTTTATAATCGTAGCGTTGTCGCTAGGGCTCCTCATAAGTGTTCTTACTGAAACTCAGGTAGCAGCAATGTTAGCCTCTGGAATGATGCTTCTCATGCCTAGCATCTTAATGTCAGGAATGATATACCCTATAGAGAGTATGCCAGTCGTGTTGCAGTTTATTGCTCATCTTGTGCCTGCTTCATGGTTTATTTCTGCATGCAGAAAGATAATGATAATGGGCGTAAGCATCACAATGGTTTGGAAAGAAGTATGCGTTATGACAATTATGGCGGTATTGCTTCTCACCATTAGTCTCAAAAAGTTCAAGAAAAGATTAGAGTAGAATTATGATACTGAGATACCTCATAGAAAAAGAGTTCAAGCAGATACGTCGTAATGCGTTCCTGCCCAAAATGATTATAATGTTTCCCATTGTGATTATGCTTGTTATTCCTTGGATTACTAACTTGGAAATAAAAAACATTTCACTACTGGTAGTAGACAATGACCGAACAACTACATCGCAACGATTGGTACATGAGATGGAGGCTTCTAATTATTTCATCTTTAAAGGGATGTCTTCGTCTTACGATGAAGCCGTAAAGGAGATGGAAAAGGGAAATGCTGATATCATAGCGGTGATACCACAGCATTATTCACGCGATTTGGTAAATGCACGCCCAGCACATATACTTATTGCTTCCAACTCTGTAAATGGAACAAAGGGGAGTATGGGAGCGGCTTATCTGTCGAATATTGTAGTTCCCTCAACGGGTAAACTTCCGATATCTGTGCTCAATTTATTTAATACTTATCAGGATTATAAAGTGTTTATGATTCCTGCACTCATGGCAATACTACTTATTCTCTTTTGTGGTTTTATGCCTGCGCTCAACATTGTGGGGGAGAAGGAGGTTGGAACGATTGAACAGATAAATGTAACACCCGTAGGCAAGTTCTCGTTTATCATGGCAAAGATTATACCTTATTGGGTGATCGGACTTGTCGTGATGACAATATGCTTTATCCTTTCATGGGCAGTTTATGGTATCACGTCGGCAGGGCCGTTGGCGGTGATATATCTCTTAGCAATAATCATGGCACTTATTATGAGTTCGCTCGGACTTATCATATCCAATTATAGTAGCACAATGCAGCAGGCAATGCTGGTGATGTGGTTCTGCATGGTATGTTTTATCCTTTTAAGTGGACTGTTCACGCCAGTCCGCAGTATGCCTGATTGGGCTCAATATCTAACAGAAATAAATCCAATGCACTACTTTATCGATGCAATGCGTATCGTGTTTATTCGTGGTGGAAGTCTTTTCGAAATAATGCCTCAATTTATGGCTCTTATGTCCTTTTCAGCTGTTATGGGTACATGGGCAGTGGTGAGTTACAGAAAGAACAATTGATATATGATAACGTGAGTTAGATGAACTTAGTATAATGTTAATTGTCTATCAATATTTTTTTATTGTAGACACGCGAGGGATGGCGCTAAAACTTATTCCAATACATTTACTTAGCGACACATCCTTAATAAAGAGGGCTAATAAAAATATAAGCACCCGAGCATTTCAACTTGTTCGGGTGCTTTTTATAATAAGGACTTTTTATAGAGTAAAAAGCTCATTCACTGTTTTACCAAAGTATTTCGAAAGTTTTAGTGCTAGTTCTGTGCTAGGGATAAACTTGTTATTTTCTATAGCGAATATTGTTTGGCGGCTTACACCTATGGATTCTGCAAGCTCTTTTTGGGATATGTGTTTTATAGCTCGTTCTACTCTAATATTATTTTCCATCTTTTAGAGCATTAAGATTGTTTATAAACATAGTACCTTTAAAAAAAATCAAATAAGCTAGTGAAAGAGTATACACATTGTTGATCCCTCCTAAAATACTAATCATCTTTTGATAAAATGGTCCAACTTGATACATTATTGCATATCGTGAGAATGCAAGTTGACCCATTTCTGTGAGAAAATAAAATATCACAATGTACAGTATATATCGTGATCTAAGAGCCCTTATGTATTCATCTTCATGCTTCTCTTGAGAAATACAAATGGTCATGATACATAATATTGGTAAGGATGTAGTTAGTAAAACTATCAATGGAGTAAAGTCTATTGAGAAGATGGATATACTTTCCTTTATGAGTTGAAAATGATTTGTTACTAGAATAAAAATCCCAGACAGTAAAAACATGATCCATCCGAAATTCTGGAAGGAGTGTGGTAATAATAATTTTTTCTGTTTCATAATAATTCTTTGTGATTATTTGTAAGTTGATGCAAATGTAATGTATATTTTACATAAAGACAAGTATAGTTTACTTATTTAATATATTTTAATCTTTTAGAGCTTTGAAAAATCTTTTTGGAATAAGAATTCTTGCATTATCTGATCACAGAAAAATAGTAAAAGCATATTTTATACAAATAATAGTTTTCAGGAGGTTCATGTATGTGTTATGAGTAAATATAGGCAGATTTTATGGCTCTTATGTCCTTTTCTGTCGTTATGGGTACATGGGCAGTGGTGAGTTATAGGAAGAACAATTGATATATAACATATAATAAATAAATATTAAGAAATTCAGCGTGATTTTATTGATAAATTCACAAAAAGATACTACCTTTGCAGAAGACTATTTTAGCTGACATTATTTATTAATTGTATATTCATTATCATCATTCAGTATGAGCTTAAACGTTGAAAAAGGAAACAAGAAAAGAGTCGTTATTGTAGGTGGAGGTTTCGGTGGTTTAAAATTGGCTACCAGTCTGCGCCATTCAGGTATGCAGGTAATCTTGATAGACAAGAATAATTATCATCAGTTTCCACCACTGATCTATCAGGTGGCTTCTGCCGGTATGGAGCCTAGTTCAATATCTTTCCCATTTAGAAAGATATTCCAAGATCGTAAGGATTTCTATTTTCGCATGGCTGAAGTTAGAGCTGTGTTCACGGATAAAAAGATTATCCAGACATCAATAGGAAAGGTTGACTATGATTACCTAGTATTCGCAGCCGGAGCTACGACAAATTTTTATGGTAACAAGCATATTGCTGAAGAAGCAATGCCTATGAAGAATGTTGCCGAGGCTATGGGACTGCAAAATGCGATTCTTGCTAACCTTGAGCGTTCGATTACTTGTGCCAATAATGTTGAGCGTCAGGAATTACTCAATGTTGTTATCGTTGGCGGTGGAGCAACTGGTGTTGAGGTTGCCGGTGTACTTTCAGAGATGAAGCATACGATTTTGCCTCATGACTATCCAGATTTGGACAGCAGTCTGATGAATATATATCTTATTGAAGCAGGCAATCGCCTTCTTTCTGCCATGTCACCAGAATCTTCAGCTAAAGCAGAAGAGTTCTTGCGTAAAATGGGTGTAAACATATTGCTAAATAAGAAGGTTACTGATTATCGTGACCACAAGGTTGTGCTTGCTGACGGAAGCGAAATAGCTACTCGTACATTTATCTGGGTAAGTGGTATCGCTGGTGTTCAAATAGGCAATATGGATAAAGCTTTCTTAGGAAGAGGCAACCGTATTAAGGTTGATGAATATAATAGAGTTACAGGCATGGAAGACGTCTTTGCTATTGGTGATCAGTGTATCATGAGTGGTGATAAGGAATATCCTAATGGACATCCACAGTTGGCTCAGGTATCAATACAGCAGGGAAAGCTACTTTCAAAGAATCTTCGTCGTCTTGTTAAAGGCAAGAGTATGATGCCGTTCTCTTATAAGAATCTTGGCTCAATGGCTACTGTAGGAAGAAATAAAGCGGTTGCAGAATTCAGTAAGATAAAGCTTCAGGGATTTGTTGCATGGGTTTTGTGGCTTGTTGTTCACCTTCGCTCTATACTTGGTGTTCGCAATAAGGTTATCGTTTTGCTAAACTGGATATGGAACTATTTCAACTACAACCAGTCTCTGCGAATGATATTCTATCCAACGAAAGCTAAGGAAGTTATTGAAAGAGAGGCACGAGAGGCTGTTACTCATTTGGGTGAAGATTTACTGAAAGAGGAGAATTGTGAATAAAAAATGTGAATGTAACAAGTTGATAAAACTATTGTAGCATTTTTGTAACAACTATTTAATACTTTTGCAGCGTAAAAATATTAATTATTATAAAGTGATTAAAAAGAACAAGATGATGAACAATTCTTTTTTTAGCAAATTCGGTCCTAAAGAACCAAAGTTCTTTGACTATCTGAAACAGGTTTCTGAGATACTCTTGGCAGCATCTGAAATGTTACAAGGTGCTCTAGAATGCCAAACAGGCGAAGAACGCAAAGAATTCTTTCGTAAAATAAAAGAAAAGGAACGTTTAGGGGATGAATTGTCTCATAAAATTTTCGAAGAACTAAGTTCTTCTTTCATCACTCCTTTCGATCGTGAAGATATCCATCTTCTAGCAGACAAACTCGATGATGTTATTGATAGAATCAATAGTTGTGCGAAGCGTATAGCAATATACAATCCAAAGAAGAATAATCCTTATGAGAAGTCTTTGGGTGAAATCGTGAAGAAAGATGCTGAATGCATTAATGACGCAATGGAAGAACTTGGTTCTATTCGTAAGAACGCAGCAAAACTGAAACAGCATTGCAAGACCTTACACGATCTTGAAAATGAGGCTGATGATGTTTACGAAACTGCTATCATTAACTTGTTTGAGGAGGAGAAAGACGGAATCGAACTAATCAAGATGAAGGAAATCCTGAATGAACTTGAAAAGACTACTGATGCTGCAGAACACGTTGGTAAGATCTTAAGAACGATTATCGTAAAATATGCGTAATTGACGTAATAATATATAAGTATCCATGATATTACTTATCTCAATTATCATTTTGGCGTTGATGTTTGATTTCATCAATGGTTTCCATGATGCAGCCAACTCTATTACAACAATCGTTACAACGAAAGTGCTCACTCCGTTTCAGGCAGTTTTATGGGCAGCATTCTTCAATTTTGTGGCTTTCTTCATCTCGAAATATATAATAGGTGAATTTGGTATTGCAAATACAGTTTCAAAAACTGTTTATGAGCAATATATTTCGTTGCCAATAATTCTTGCAGGTGTTATCGGTGCTGTTATATGGAACTTGCTTACATGGTGGAAGGGTATTCCTTCTTCTTCTTCACATACTCTTATCGGTGGCTTTGCTGGTGCTGCAATTATGGCAAACGGCTTTCAGGCTATTCAGAGTTCTGTGATTATCAAGATTGCAGCATTTATTCTTTTGGCTCCATTTGTTGGTATGGTAATAGCGTTTTTTATATCAATGATAGTGCTGTATACCTGCCGAAAGATGAATCACACTAAGGCTGAGGCTTGGTTCAAACATCTTCAACTCGTATCTTCAGCCTTATTCAGTATTGGACATGGTTTGAATGACTCTCAGAAGGTAATGGGTATAATCGCTGCAGCGCTTGTTGCAGCTCATCCGCTTCATCTTGGTCTGGGAATACATTCAGTGGAGGATATTCCTGATTGGGTGGCTTTCTCTTGTTTCTTTGCAATTTCAGCTGGAACAATGTCAGGAGGTTGGAAAATCGTTAAGACGATGGGTACAAAGATTACAAAGGTAACTCCGTTTGAAGGAGTTGTCGCAGAGACATCTGGTGCCTTGACATTATTCCTTACAGAATATTTAAAGATTCCTGTTAGTACAACTCATACCATAGCTGGATCTATTATGGGAGTAGGAGCTACAAAGCGACTATCTGCTGTAAGATGGGGCGTTACAAAGGATTTGATGGTAGCATGGCTTCTCACCATTCCTGTAAGTGCTCTTCTAGGAGCGCTAGTTTATCTATTGGTGTCACTATTCTTGTGATTTTATACAGATAATAATCAAAACGTTACAAAAGAAAGTACTATGAATGTACAAGCTTTCTTTTGTAACGTTTTTCTTTTTATATCTGATAATATGATTGCATAATACTATTTAAATGTTTTAAATAGTTATTTTTTCTGATATGCAAACTATCGTTAAAAGCCTTGTAAATAATTAAATATACATGATTGACTTGTTGAAAATACTTTTTAAGAGTACAAAAATTGTACCTTTGTGCGAAAAATAAAAAGGATGACAGTTTTAACATTTACAATTATTTTAATCTGTTCGGCTTTCCTTGCCGGACTTCTTGGCTCGCTTACGGGCTTAGGTGGTGGAGTGGTAGTGATACCAGTATTGACACTTTGTTTTAATATTGATTTTCATTATGCCATCGGTGCAGCCCTTGTTGCTTCAATAGCTACATCTTCTGGTTCGGCCAGTGCCTATGTAAAAGAGGGTATAACAAATATTCGACTTGGAATGTTTTTAGAGATAGCCACTACTATTGGAGCTGTTGGTGGAGCGATTATTGCTCTCTGGATGCCAACAAATATTATAGCAGTTATCTTTGGTTTGGTATTGATTTTGACTTCTGCTATGCAAATGCGTAGAAAGGTTGACCATACAAATGTCGTGGGAAGCGAGTTAGCACGTAAACTAAAGCTATATGGTACTTATCCTACTAAAGATGGTGAGAAAAAATACGAACTTACAAATGTTGGTGGAGGATTCTCTGTAATGCTTGGTGCTGGAGTTCTTTCAGGTCTTCTTGGTATTGGTAGTGGTGCCTTGAAGGTGCTTGCTATGGATGCCGCAATGAAAGTTCCATTTAAAGTGAGCACAACAACGAGTAATTTTATGATAGGTGTTACGGCTGTTGCTTCAGCTGTTGTTTATATTCAGAGAGGATATATTGCTCCAGGAATAGCTTTCCCAATAATGATAGGTGTCTTGGGCGGTTCGCTTTTTGGCGCTCGACTATTGAAGAGGCTTGATGTAACCGTTTTGAGAAAGATATTTGTCTTTGCCATTCTGTTGGTTGCGATAAATATGATATATAATGGTATAATGGGTAAATTTTAAGAACTATGGAATTAATGAATGAAAATAAGAAGATGCAGCAGTTGATAGGTTCAACTCTGCGCATCGGTGTAATGACGGCATGTTGCATTGCCGTTCTCGGTGGAGCATATTATTTGATATGTCATGGTTCTGAACCAGTGCCTGATTATTATAAATTCCATGGCGAACCGTCATCATTGACTTCATTAAGTGGAATATTCGGTGGATTGCTTCATTTAAAGGCAGCAAATTGGATACAACTGGGAGTATTAGTTCTTATGCTTACTCCAATAACCAGAATCATACTTTCACTGTTTGACTTTGCGCATCAGCGTGATTGGCTATATGTGACCATAACGATGATAGTCTTTCTTGTAATATTGTCAAATTCACTTGGTGGAATATTATAAATATATTAATGCAGGAGTTTATTTCCTGCATTTTTTTATAAATACTTTTTATTAGTTTTAGCAGATCTGTTAGATAAACCAACCTATTATCTTTTCTTAGAAAGCAGCATATAGAACAAATAATACAAACGAACATACGAAATATAATGAGTTTTATAAGCGTGTATCCTATCTTTTAATTATCTATCAAGATCGTTTATATCGTATATTAATGTTGGAAGTACATTCCTTTTTAGATAAAAAATACGCCAAACTATTAGTTCATATTAGAAAATGTTGTATATTTGCTATTGAATTTAATTAATGGGTATGGCGTGTAACATTATTGTAACTATAATGAAATAGATATAAATAAACAAAGCCGTATCTTTGCAACATCACAAATAATAAAGACATGACAGAAAATAATTATCGTATTCTTGTTGTTGATGATGAACAGGACTTATGTGAAATTCTGAAGTTTAACTTAGAAACCGAAGGATATCAAGTGGAGACTGCTAACTCTGCCGAAGAGGCTTTGACTATGGATATAGCCGGTTTCGACTTGTTGTTGCTTGATGTGATGATGGGAGGCATCTCAGGCTTCTCTATGGCTAAGACTATAAAGAAAGAACCTGCAACTGCTAATATCCCAATAATATTCCTGACAGCTCGTGATACAGAAAACGACACTGTAACAGGATTTAATATCGGTGCCGATGACTATATATCTAAACCATTTTCAATTAGGGAAGTGATGGTAAGGGTACGTGCCGTTCTGCGAAGAACTGCTGATGATGGGGCGGCAACTGTAGAACAGAAGTTAATAAGTTATCAAGGACTAGAAATGAATCTCAGTAAAAAGACGGTTGCTATTGATGGAGAGGATATTCCTTTCACAAAAACCGAATTTGAACTTTTGCAACTACTTCTTGAAGAACGTGGACGAGTATTCTCTCGCCAGGAACTTATTGACCGCATTTGGCCAAAAGATGTATTAGTGCTCGATAGAACTGTTGACGTAAATATCACACGACTAAGAAAGAAGATTGGTAGATTCTCTAAATGTATAGTAACAAGGTTGGGATTTGGATATTATTTCGACTCATAAAGTTACCTTAATGAAATGTATAACATAGAAAAAGAATGAAGAGAATATCGGTAGGAACAAAGCTTCATCTGACTGTTATGTTTGTTTTTCTCTCTTTTGCCGTGGCTTTCACGCTGTTTCAGCATGTTAGAGAAAAGCAATACAAGATAGACAATCTTGAAATACGTCTACAAGCTTTTAACGAGAGCATGGATGATGCGTTGCACTATATCGGGAAATATGACGAAAAGACTCTTTCTGGATACGTAAAGAGAAATAAGATTCCTGGTCTTAGAGTGACTCTTATAAAGCCTGACGGAAAGGTCTTCTTTGATAATATACGGAAGGACTATGCCAACTTTAGCAACCATTCAAATAGAAAAGAAGTAAAAGCTGCTCTTAAATATGGTTCTGGTTCTGAAATAGACCGTACTAGTAGTACCCTAAAAAGACATTATTTCTATTCTGCTACATATTTTAAAAAAGACGGTTTCATCATACGCAGTGCGATGCCTTATGATAACAATCTTACTGAATCACTGAAAACAGATCAACATTACATCTGGTTCTCTCTTACTGCGATAGTTATTCTTACGTTAGTACTGTATAAGTTTACTGGTCCGCTTGGACGAAATATCACTAAACTACGCAGCTTCGCAAGTAAAGCTGACCATAATGAGAGTCTTGATACAGAAGATCTGATGGAGTTTCCTGGAGATGAATTAGGTGAGATAGCTGAGAAAATTATTAAGTTGTATAAGCGATTGCAGTCTACACGAAAGGAACAGAATATACTGAAACGACAGTTGACTCAAAATGTTGCGCATGAGCTGAAGACTCCTGTTGCAAGTATACAGGGATATTTGGAGACGATCCTAAATAATTCTAACATAAACGAGGAAACAAGATTGCAATTTATGCAGAGGTGTTATGCACAAAGTCAGAGGCTCACAGCATTATTGCAAGATATATCTACGCTGAACCGTATGGATGATGCTCCTCATTTGATAGACTTTACTAGTGTGAATATATCGCAGACGGTAAGGGATATTATTAAGGATACAGAATTGCAGCTAAGCGAAAAACAGATGAAGTTTAACAATCTATTGCCTGACAATATTGTTATCAATGGTAGTCAAAGTCTAGTATACAGCATATTTCGCAATCTTACAGATAATGCCATTGCCTATGCTGGAGTAGGGACAGAGATAACTTTGTCAGCAACTGATAATATAAACGAATGGCAGTTTATATTCAAAGATAATGGTATCGGTGTCAGGCATGAGCATTTGGCACGACTGTTTGAGCGTTTCTATCTGGTTGACAAAGGACGAAGTAGAAAGATGGGAGGTACAGGTCTAGGACTAGCTATAGTAAAGAATGCTGTGCTTCTTCATAAAGGAACGATAAAAGTAGAAAATAGAAAAGAGGGTGGGCTTATGTTTACTTTCTTCTTGAAAAAATAAGATAAAAAAGGCTGATGAAATTTCATCAGCCTTTATATTGATTATAGCGGTGCTGTAAAAAGGTAAGTCCTTATAAGCCAATAGCTGAGAATACCAGCAATATATCCGACAAAGGCTATCCAACTTACTTTCTTCATGTACCAACCAAAAGTTATTTTTTCCAATCCCATTACAACAACTCCGGCAGCACTTCCTATGATTAGTATGCTACCGCCAACTCCAGCACAATAAGCAAGAAGCTGCCAGAACAAACCGTCAACGGCAATATCGCCAGTAGGTGCTATTGGGTACATTCCCATACATCCTGCAACTAAAGGAACATTATCAACGATACTTGACACGACACCGATAATACCTGTTACTATATAGTGATTACCATGGAATGTGGTATTAAGAGTTGAACCAAGAGATGTGAGGATTCCAACTTCCTCAAGGCATGCTACAGCCATCAATATACCGAGGAAGAAAAGTATCGTAGTCATATCTATACGAGATAATAGATTGCTTACCCTTTTTTGGAATGTGACTTCGGAGTTTATTTTATGTAAACGGTGATAGAATATTTCTGTGATAGTCCAAAGCACACCAAGGACAAAGAGTATTCCAATAAATGGTGGAAGGTTTGTCAGTGACTTGAATACAGGAACAAACATCAGACCGCCTACACCAATGAAGAATATGACTTTGCGCTCTATGCTGGAGAAATCCAAAACTTCCCCTTCACGCTTGTCATAAGCAACGGTATTATTGTCTACTAGTTCACCTTTGAGCTGAGTTTGCAATATGAGTGCAGGAATAACAAGAGAAACAACTGAAGGTATAAATACTTCAGATATGATGCCAAGAGATGTTACGACTCCCTTATTCCACAACATGATAGTAGTGACATCGCCGATAGGGGAGAATGCTCCACCGGCATTGGCAGCTATTATTACTAGGGATGCATAGATTATGCGATCCTTATGCTCGTGAACTAACTTGCGTAAAATCATAATCATCACGATACTTGTGGTGAGGTTGTCGAGAATTGCCGAAAGAAAAAATGTCATAAAGGCTATTTTCCATAGCAATCCTCGCTTACTCTTAGTAAACATCCTACTTTGAACCCAATTGAATCCTCCATTCTGGTCGACAATCTCAACGATTGTCATTGCTCCCATAAGGAAGAATAAGGTAGTACTGGTGCTTCCTAAGTGCCGTTCAATTGCATTGCATGCTTCATTAACCAATTCATTACCAGTAAAGCCAGAAATGTAACTCCCTGGATTGACCATGAATAGTGCCCAACATGCAACAAACATGAGCAGCGCTACGGCTGCTTTGTTGACTTTTGTAATACTCTCAAGGGCTATAAAGAGATAGCCCAGAACGAATACTACAACAATAGCGATTGTTAAAGAACTCATTTTCCTAATTATTAATTTGCAGTTATGAGTAATTTGTTTTTTAGTTCACTGACAAAGGTAATGTAAATCGAAGATAATACAAAATAAATTTTATTTATTTTATTGTTAAGATGTGGTATGTCTTATTAATAAAGATACTTGAAATGAGTGGAAATGCAAAATTAAAAACAAATTTTCCTTTGCATTTACGTTCGTTTCTATTATCTTTGTAGCATGAATACTCCAAATACTGACAATGTAAAGATGAGCGAAAACATAATTATTGCGGATGCTGATTATGTGGATTCTGTAGCTTTCAACCTTATCGTAAATTTCGAGCGTATGATTGGGCGTGCCATTCCAAAAGCTGACCTTAGCCAATGGGCTGTTTGTGTCGCTCTTGATGGAGGTGTACGTGAGGGTAAAAACGATACTCAGATAGTACTTGTTCATGAGAAAAAAAATACATCCTTGGACAATTTCAAACCTTCTGATTATGAAAAGGATTTAAATTCGAAAGCTTTTAATGACGATAAACTCGGTGAGTTTACATTTACTTCAGTTGAAGTAGGCGATGTGGTGAATAAAGATGAGTATATTGAGAATGTACTCAAGACCGTACTACAACATGAGGAAGTGAAGAGAGTCATGATTATTCCTGATAGTGAAAAAAGTGATATCTGTTCTCAGATAAGAAGTTTACTGCGTAATGTGGAAGACGATAATAAACGAATAACGATGTTTGCTATGCAACCTATTGAAGGTGGTAATTTTCGTCAGGAGATATTGGGATATTCGTTGATGAATGCTCTTGGTATTCGTGCTAATGAAATCAATGGCAAATAAGCAGAATAAAAAATAAAAGATATAAATATGAGTAGAGTTTTAATGATTGGAGCCGGTGGCGTTGCTACAGTTGCGGCTTTTAAAATTGCCCAGAATACAGATGTATTTTCTGAGTTTATGATTGCTTCTCGTCGCAAGGCGAAATGCGACAAACTGGTTGAGTCTATTCACAAAGCTGGTCTGAACATGGATATCAAGACTGCTCAGGTGGATGCTGACGATGTTGAACAGTTGAAGACCCTCTTCAATAGTTTCAAACCCGAACTCGTAATTAATCTGGCTTTGCCTTATCAGGACCTTACTATTATGGATGCATGTCTGGCTTGTGGATGCAACTATCTTGATACAGCCAACTATGAACCAAAAGATGAGGCTCACTTTGAATATAGCTGGCAATGGGCTTATAAGGATAAATTTGAAAAAGCTGGACTGACCGCTATCCTTGGATGTGGTTTTGATCCTGGAGTAAGCGGAATATATACTGCTTATGCCGCAAAGCATCACTTCGATGAAATTCAATATCTTGACATCGTAGACTGTAATGCTGGAAATCATCACAAGGCTTTTGCAACAAACTTCAACCCAGAGATTAATATACGTGAGATTACACAGAAGGGACTGTATTATAAGGACGGAGAATGGATTGAAACAGATCCTTTGGCTGTTCATAAAGATCTTACATACCCTAACATTGGTCCACGTGATAGTTATCTTATGCATCACGAGGAACTTGAAAGTCTTGTAAAGAACTATCCTACTATCAAGCAGGCTCGCTTCTGGATGACTTTCGGTCAGCAGTATCTTAACTATCTTGACGTTATTCAGAATATCGGAATGTCACGTATCGACGAAGTTGAATATGAAGCACCTCTAGCAGATGGCTCAGGAAAGACTACTCGTGTGAAGATTGTTCCGTTGCAATTCCTTAAAGCAGTATTGCCTAATCCTCAGGAACTTGGTGAAAACTATGAGGGGGAGACCAGTATAGGTTGTCGCATACGTGGTATCAAAGATGGAAAAGAACATACATATTATGTTTACAACAATTGTAAGCATCATGAGGCATACAAGGAAACAGGTATGCAGGGTGTGAGCTACACAACTGGTGTTCCTGCAATGATAGGCGCAATGATGTTTATAAAAGGTATCTGGAAAAAAGCTGGTGTGTGGAATGTAGAGGACTTTGATCCAGATCCATTCATGGAACAGCTAAATAAGCAGGGACTTCCTTGGCATGAGGAGTTTGATGGTGATTTGGAATTATAATCAAATTTAAATAAAATAGTCTACCTTATATCATATTAAGGTAGACTTCAATACTATATAATTATGGCAAAAGAAACAGATCAGGCTGCAGCTCAAAGCGATAAACTGAAAGCTTTGCAGGCAGCTATGTCTAAAATAGAAAAAGATTTCGGCAAAGGTTCCATCATGAGAATGGGGGACGAAAAAGTCGAAAATGTAGATGTTATTCCAACAGGTAGCATTGGACTAAACGCTGCTCTTGGTGTTGGTGGTTATCCTCGCGGACGTGTTATAGAAATCTATGGCCCAGAATCTTCTGGTAAGACGACTCTTGCCATTCACGCTATCGCAGAAGCACAAAAGCAGGGTGGTATTGCTGCATTTATAGATGCTGAGCATGCCTTTGACCGATTCTATGCACAGAAGTTGGGTGTTGATGTGGATAATCTATGGGTTAGCCAACCAGATAACGGAGAGCAGGCTTTGCAGATTGCTGATGAACTTATCCGTTCAAGTGCTGTTGATATTCTAGTTATAGACTCAGTTGCCGCTCTTACTCCTAAGAAGGAAATAGAGGGTGATATGGGTGATAATGTTGTTGGTCTTCAGGCTCGACTTATGAGTCAGGCTTTGCGTAAGCTCACTTCTACAATCAGCAAGACAAACACTTGTTGTGTATTTATCAATCAGTTGCGTGAAAAGATTGGTGTTATGTTTGGAAATCCAGAAACTACAACTGGTGGTAACGCATTGAAGTTCTATAGCAGTGTTCGCCTTGATATACGTCGTGTTACAAGTATCAAAGATGGTGATCAGGTTGTAGGTAATCAGGTGCGTGTTAAGGTTGTTAAGAATAAGGTTGCTCCTCCTTTCCGTAAGACTGAATTTGAAATTACTTTCGGTGAAGGTATCAGTAAGGTCGGTGAGATTGTTGACTTGGGCGTAGAATATGGCGTTATTCAGAAAAGCGGTAGCTGGTTCAGCTATAACGGCTCTAAACTAGCTCAGGGACGTGATGCAACGAAAAATTTACTGAAGGATAATCCTGAATTATGTGATGAACTTGAAGGACTTATCATGCAGGGAATAGAAAACAAGAAGTAATATCTGCTTGCTTTAGATATAATAGAAAATGGGATTTGAATCATTATTCAAATCCCATTTTCTTATTTATACATGCTTAATAGCTGGTCTGTTTAACCATTTACCACGCACGAGGCGTATCAGGAATAATATTCCACGCGCTGTTAGTTCTGTTGCCATGGCATACCATACACCTTTTAAGCCATATCTTGAAGCTAATACGTATGCCATCGTTAGACGTATGCCCCACATGGTACATAAATTTATGAGCACGGGCTTGAATGTATCGCCTGCACCAACACAGACGCTGTAAGTAACAATACTTGCCGCAAAGAAAGGTTCAGCGAAAGCCTCAATGCGAAGACATTGTATACCAAGATTTTGTATAGAGTCTACACTAGATAGAATAGACATCATCTCTGGAGCAAATATATACATGATAATTCCCATGAATGCCATTACTGCCATTCCAAGTCCTACTGTCATGTGGGCAAAACTCTTGCAAAGATCTTTTCGTCCTGCGCCGAATGTTTGACCAACTAAAGTACTTGCTGCATCGCCGATACCATATCCTGGCATATAACATAGACTTTCTACTGTTATAGCGAAAGAGTTGGCTGCGATTGCGATGTTACCCAATGGTGCAACAATCATGGTACTTATAACTTGAGCACCACTCATGAGCATAGCCTGCAAAGCTATAGGTCCACTTATCTTTGCTGCATTGCGTACGTAGTCCCAATTCCAATAGAATTTCATCTTATCCAGATGAAGTGCCAAAATCTTACTTTTGCGAGTTGCTTGCCATACCATAGGAAGTACTGTAACAACATAAGCCATAAGCGTACCCAATGCGGCTCCCGCAACTCCTAATTTAAATATATAGATGAATATGTAGTTGAATGCCACATCAAGTAAACACATTGCGACAGAAAGTATACTTGGGATCTTCATGTTGCCTGATGATTTCAGCATGGATGAAGACATAAAGTATAGAAGCACAAATGGTAATGCGAATGAATATATGAGGAAGTAGGCTGATGAATTTCCTGCGATATCAGAACCGCCACCTAACCAATATGGTAAATGAGTGTGTATTGCTATTCCAATACCCATCATCAGCAGACTGAAAATTAATCCGCATATCAATGCATGACGAAACACTTGGCGAGCCTTGAAGAAGTCGTTGGCACCAATAAAGTGTGCTACTTGAACTGAAAAGCCCGTAGATAAAGCGCCAAGCATGCTGCCCATGAGCCATGTGGTACTTTCTATAATACCAATGCTTGCTGAAGCTTCTGCACCAAGATGTCCAACCATTGCTGCATCTATGAAAAACATCATTACAGATGTTATCTGTGCCAACATAGAAGGTATACTCAATCCTATAATAAGATTGAGCTTCTCTCGTTGGGTCATAGGGTTGCCATTCCTGATCTTTGCTAATAAAGCGTCGCTTTTTCTGTTGCTTAACATAAATATCTATTGAAACTGCAAAATTACGGTAAATACATTGAATTTCAAAATTATAGTTTGTTTTTAAACTACCACTATTACAGAAATGCACAAAAAAAACGATCCCATGTCTTTGGAATCGTCACTCTCAAATTTATACTAATACTATTGTCTTCTCTATATAATCTGTTATCCGTATCTGAAGCAATCTTTATTTACCCCTAAAAAACTTATACACTAATTGTAACATAATGAAATGCCTTATAATAGGCTTTTACTAATACCTTTTCCTGAATTCTCTTTACCTTAACCAATACCTAGCGTTATCCTTAATCAAATGACCTTGTCTTTTGACACTGCAAAGATAGTAACTATAAATCATTTGATCATGTTTTTGTATCTTTTTGTTCTTAAAGAACGAGTATTCTTGATATACATCAAGAAATGTGTCCGCACACAATGTTAATTGTATGGTGTTTTACATTGTCTTATGTTCTTATTTATGATTCATTTGTGTACCGTCAAATATGAATTATGATAGAAATGGGGGGTGATGTACGTGTAGGCACGCGCATACATAGGGTTTTGAAAAATATAAGCGTCTAAATGTCAACTTAATGAATATCAATATTTTATCGACGAAATTCTCTAAATAAAGTGACGGTGATTTGACGGTCTAATTTCAATTTTTGAATGCGTTTCTATATAGAAACGGAAACGTTTTCACGTAGAAACGCAAACTTTTCTACGATGTTTTGCCTCCTATTGCTTCGTAAAACGCAGTGCATTCCTTCGTAAAACGGACTGTAAAACATCGTAAAACGCATCAAATTACTTCGCAAAGTACAATGTAATATGAGGGAAAATTCCCCCCATATTTTACCGACGAATAGCCGACACTTCATTCGACCCGAAAAGTATTCTAACAAATTGAGGCTCAACGAATAGACACTTCGACACTTATTTTTACGAAAAACCCAGAGTGTGCGCATACGTACGCACGTGTATTATGATGTGCAGTCCCAAGTATTCAAAACTTTGGCTAACAGTCTAATCTAAATCTGATTGCATGGACAAAAATTTTGCAGTATCTTTGCCGAGAATTTAGTGGAATTCGGCAGAATAGTTAAACAAGCTTGAAAATTCTGTTCCTATTTACTGTGTCTCTTTAAACATCCTCAGTTCCTCAGATGCAGCCAACGGTTCTTTGACAAATTTACTTATTGAATACATTTCATCCTTAAAACAATACAAGTTGATATAGCTAAATCCTGAAAGCCATGTTTTGTTTTCCCCTCTGTTTATAGGCTTTGTGAGAGAAAACCGTAGCTCTGTAGCTAAAAAGTATGAAAAAAATCAACCTGTTCAATTGAGAATATAATAATAATTGATTTTAATTTAAATACAGCTTAGTCTCGTTTTTTATCGGGATCGTAATTTTTTTGTATTATAAAAAAGCGGTGACCTACTTATTGTAAGTCACCGCTATATACCTTATTATATATTATATATCAAAAAATCTTTTTATTTATCTATCCAGGTGTTATCTGTAGCCTTAGCTTTGAAAGTAGGGACAGTTACGCCAACATGATAATAGCTCACTAGCGTAATATCAAATACGAGGGTAGAGTACCCTGGAATACCTGTAGTACCGGTTGAACCATAGCCCAACTGATATGGAATATAAACTTTCCATCTGTCGCCAACATGCATACTCTGCAATGCGGTGGCAAAACCGTCAACAACATTGCTAACAGCAAACTTTGCCGGTACGTTTGTTGAGGCATTATATTCATCAGTATTCCAGCTCTTGTCGAATACGTATCCTTCCGAATAGCTTGTAGAAGGTAGCAGACGGCCTTCATAATGCACGCGTACA
Source organism: Prevotella sp. (assembly GCF_051059605.1). GTDB lineage: Bacteria > Bacteroidota > Bacteroidia > Bacteroidales > Bacteroidaceae > Prevotella. Next base: position 1,901,402 of record NZ_CP050883.1, on the reverse strand, counting down.
GAGTCGGTGTATATCGGACTTGTAGTACCTGTACCCTTAGTTATCACTTGGGCCACGATGTAATCTTCAGGATTATTATGAATACTATCCTGATAAGACCATTTTTTAATGACCTTCCATGAATCACTGCCTGATGCTACATACTTTACAGCCTCAGCATAAGTGCTGTTGAATTTGCTTTCGTTTGTAGCTTGCCAGTTAGGATACTCCTCTACAGTGTTGCTATTTTCGCTACATGATGACAATCCTGCGATTGACATTACTAGCAGCATGATATATAATATATGATATTTTTTCATTAGTCTATATTAAGTTTCTTAAGAAGATTTGTAATGCTTACGCGATCTTCCATTAATGAACGGAGATTATCAATGTCAACACGTTCTTGTTCCATTGTGTCACGATAACGCAAAGTAACTTTGTGATCAATTGGTGTGTTATGGTCTACTGTTACACAGAAAGGAGTACCAACAGCATCCTGACGGCGGTAACGCTTACCGATAGAATCCTTAGGATCGCCATAGTGGGTGTTGAAGTGGAATTTAAGATCATCAACAATCTTCTGAGCCAATTCTGGCAGACCGTCTTTCTTGTCAAGTGGGAATACTGCACACTTAACAGGAGCCAATGCCTCTGGCAACTTCAATACAACGCGTGTCTCTCCATTCTCAAGTTGCTCCTCTGTATAGCTGTGACAAAGGATAGATAGGAACATACGGTCTACACCAATAGATGTCTCAACATCATACGGAGTGTAGCTTTCGTTCTTTTCTGGATCGAAATACTTAATCTGTCGACCGCTGAACTTCTCGTGCTGGCTTAAGTCAAAGTTTGTACGAGAGTGGATACCTTCAACTTCCTTGAAACCGAAAGGCATCTTGAATTCTATATCTGTAGCTGCATTAGCGTAGTGAGCTAGCTTTTCATGATCATGAAAACGATAGCTTCCTTCACCCATACCAAGAGCCTCATGCCATGCAAGACGATGCTTCTTCCAATACTCAAACCATTTCATTTCTGTTCCTGGCTGGCAGAAGAACTGCATTTCCATTTGTTCGAACTCACGCATACGGAATACGAACTGACGTGCAACAATCTCATTTCTGAAAGCCTTACCTATCTGTGCAATACCGAAAGGTAGTTTCATACGACCTGTCTTCTGTACATTAAGATAGTTTACAAATATTCCCTGTGCAGTTTCTGGACGAAGGTATATTTTGTTTGCTTGGTCACTGAGTGAACCGATTTCTGTAGAGAACATCAAATTGAATTGACGTACGTCTGTCCAGTTCTTTGTTCCGCTTATAGGGTCTACAATTTCCTCATCAAGTATAATCTGCTTCAAAGCTTCAAGGTCTGGACCTTGCATAGCTTCTGCATATCTAGCATGAAGTTCATCGCGCTTCTTCAAGTTCTCTATTAGGCGAGGATTAGTCTCACGGAATTGAGCCTCGTCAAAAGATTCGCCGAAACGTTTCTTTGCCTTCGCAACTTCCTTCTCGATTTTTTCTTCGTATTTTCCAATCTGGTCCTCGATAAGGTTATCGGCACGATAACGCTTCTTTGAGTCGCGGTTGTCTATCAATGGATCGTTGAAAGCATCAACATGGCCGCTTGCCTTCCAAACGGTAGGATGCATAAAAATACTGGCATCGATACCGACGATATTGCTATGAAGCAATACCATACTCTTCCACCAGTATTCCTTAATATTATTCTTAAGCTCAACACCATTCTGACCATAGTCATAAACAGCTGCTAGTCCGTCATAAATTTCACTGCTTGGGAAGACGAAGCCATATTCTTTACAATGACTTACAATCTTCTTGAATACATCTTCTTGTGCCATAATTACTAAGTGTTCAAATTTTTGTGCAAAGATACAATATTTATAATAAAAAAAGCCCTATTTAATTATTAATTTAGTTCTACTTTAAGGATAAATAAGACATTTATCAATTTTTTTTTGTATCTTTGCATCATTCTATTTTCCAGATTAAATCAAGACTACGACAAAAATACATACATGGACGATAACTATAAAGACAATAATGATATTGTAAACAATGAGGATGAGGAATTGACGGATAATGCGCATTCCGATTACAAACCGGTTGATAAATTTGATGCGTCTGCCGTTCATCATCTCAGTGGCATGTATAAGAATTGGTTTCTAGATTATGCCAGTTACGTAATTTTGGAACGTGCCGTGCCGCATATTGAGGACGGACTTAAACCTGTGCAAAGACGTATCCTACACTCTATGAAGAGGATGGATGACGGACGATACAACAAGGTGGCTAATATCGTGGGACATACTATGCAGTTTCATCCTCATGGTGACGCATCTATTGGTGACGCACTAGTACAGATGGGACAGAAAGATTTACTAATTGATACGCAGGGTAACTGGGGTAACATCTTAACCGGTGACCGTGCTGCAGCTCCACGTTATATTGAGGCACGCTTGTCTAAATTTGCGCTTGATGTTGTCTTCAATCCTAAAACTACCGATTGGCAGTTGAGTTATGACGGACGCAATAAGGAACCTATAACGCTCCCTGCTAAGTTCCCGTTGTTGCTTGCACAGGGTGCTGAAGGTATTGCCGTAGGTCTTAGTAGCAAGATTCTTCCGCATAATTTAAATGATATTTGTGATGCAGCAATTAGCTATCTAAGCGGAAACGATTTCCAGTTATATCCTGATTTTCCTACAGGTGGAGCTATTGACGTTAATAAGTATAATGACGGACAACGTGGTGGAGCTCTAAAGGTGCGTGCGAAAATAGAAAAGCTTGATAGTAAGACTCTTGTTATACGTGAAATACCATTTAGTAAGACTACCACAACTCTTATCGATAGCATACTTCGTGCAATTGATAAAGGAAAGATTAAGGCAAAACATGTTGACGACAACACTGCTGCTGAGGTAGAAATACAGATACATCTTGCGCCTGGGGTTTCGTCAGACAAGACTATTGATGCGCTTTATGCCTTCAGCGACTGCGAAATAAATATATCTCCTAATTGTTGTGTGATTGAAGACCATAAACCATGTTTCCTAACGGTGAGTGATGTGCTTCGCCATAGTGCTGAGCGCACAATGGGACTGTTGCGAAAGGAACTTCAGATACGCCGAGGGGAGTTACTTGAGCAGTTATTCTTTGCGAGTCTTGAACGTATATTTATTGAGCAACGAATATATAAGGAAAAGAAATTTGAACAGGCTCCTGATATGGATATGGCTATTGCTTTTGTTGATGATAAGCTGACTCCTTTTAAACCAGAATTCATACGTGATGTTACACGTGATGATATACTTAGACTTATGGAAATAAAGATGCAGCGCATCCTGAAATTCAATAAGGATAAGGCCGAGGAACTCCTCGCAAGAATTAAGGCTGAGGTCGCTGATATTGACAAAGACCTTAACCAAATGACTGCTGTCACGATAAACTGGTTTAAGTTTATAAAGAATAAATATGGCGCTGATCATCCTCGTCATACTGAAATACGTAGCTTTGACACGATAGATAGTACAAAGGTTGTTGAAGCCAATCAAAAATTGTATATCAATCGTCAGGAAGGCTTTGTTGGTACAGGATTGAAGAAAGACGAATTTGTATGTAACTGTTCTGATATTGACGATATAATAATCTTCTATAAAGACGGATTATTTAAGGTGGTGAAGGTTGCCGAAAAGATATTTGTCGGTAAAGGAATCATTTGGCTGCAGGTGTTCAAAAAGAACGATAAACGTACTATATATAATGCCGTATATAGAGACGGAAAACAGGGCTGTTATTTTATCAAGCGATTCAATGTCACTAGTATAACACGTGATAGGGATTACAATTTGACACTTGGCACTCCTGGTTCAAAAGTTATGTATTTTACAGCCAATCCAAACGGAGAAGCTGAGGTGATAAAGATTACTCTTGACGTTGATCCTAAACTGAAACGTCAGAATATATTCCGTGAAAAGGACTTCAGTGAAATCATGATTAAGTCGCGCTCGGCAAAGGGAAATCTTCTATCTAAAGTTGGAATACATCGTATAAGTCTTAAAAATCATGGACATTCTACTCTAGGAGGGCGTAAGGTTTGGTATGATCCAGACGTGAAGCGAATCAACTACGAGGAACACGGATACTCATTGGGTGAATTCTTTGATGAAGACAGAATACTTGTAGTTCTCAAAAATGGTGATTTCTATATCACAGACTTTGATGCAAACAATCATTATCCTGACAATATCTTGCGTATTGAAAAATGGAATCAGCATAAAGTGTGGACGGCAGTTTTGTATGATGCCGACAATCAAGGCTATCCATATATAAAGAGATTTACGATGGATGCAATCAAACGACCTCAAAATATGTTGGGTGATAATGCAAATAGCCAACTTGTGTTGCTCACCGATACATATTATCCTCTAATACAAGTTTCTTATGGAGGTAACGACTTTGTGAGACCAGCTGAGGAAATAGACGCAGAACAATTCATCGGAGTTAAGGGATTCAAGGCAAAAGGAAAGAGAATTTCTACTTGGGAGATTGACTCGATAACCGAACTTGAACCTACAAGATTCAATGAAGAGGAATATACCAAAATTGAAGACACAGAAAACGAAGATGATGAAGAGGAAAATCTTGACCCAGATGCTGGTAAAAGTCAGCAACAAATAATCGATGAGCAGATAGGACAGCTCAGTTTATTCCCTGAAGACAATGAAAATAAAGACGATTAAAAATAGAATTCTTCTCATGTTACCAGCTATATTACTGTGTAACATGAGTATGAATGCACAAACCGACTCATTGAGATTTGGCGATAAATTTATCACCAACCGTAAGATGATAGGTATTGGAGCTACTAATATACTTGATACTTATCTAAGCCCTGAAAAATACACTGGTACTGATATTAGATATCTCAGTCATACATTAAGACAAAGACAAGGAAACAGATTTGTCTATGAACTTGTTCATCAAGGTAATATTGCATATATTGATAATCGTTCTGGAGACGGAAAAGAGATGTCTGGCAACTATAATTTTCAATATGGTGTGCATTATCTGTTTAATACTTGGAATATTGGGAGTAATCAACTTCTGTTTGAAGCTGGTGGAAACGTTGAGGCAAACGTTGGATTTATATACAACACGCGCAATGGAAATAATCCAGCACAGGCACGTGCGTTTATAAATATTGTGCCAACAGCGGCTCTTGAATATAATTTCCATAACCCATTTCATAGTGGGGCGTATCGTGATTTTAAACTAAGATATGAAATAGGTGTTCCTGTTGCAGGCATAATGTTTAGCCCTAATTACGGACAGTCTTATTATGAGATATTCTCTGAGGGAAACTACGACCACAATGTCTGTTTCACGCATCCAGGCAATGCCCCTTCGTTACGCAATATGCTAACTTTTGATTTTCCGCTATTGCATTCCACTTTTAGCATCGGATACATTGGCGAGTTTCAACAGGCCCGTGTGAACAACCTTAAACAGCATGTCTACACTCACGCCATAATGATAGGAATTGTTAAGACGTTTAAACTAATAAAAGTAAGAAAATGAGGTATTCTCCAATAGGCATATTTAGAAAATTACATATATCATTATTGTTTTTATTTGTTTTAATCTCACTCACCTCGCTGACGGGATGTGTAGATGAGGATGAGTATGCCGATAATCCAAAGGGAAACTTTGAAGCTCTTTGGAATATAATAGATCAGCATTATTGTTTTTTTGACTATAAGGCTCAACAATATGGATTAGATTGGAATGAAGTCCACACCAGATACGCCAAACAGGTTGATGGTGGAATGACAGATGCGCAACTTTTTGAGGTCCTAGGTAATATGCTAGGCGAACTGCGTGATGGACACGTCAATATGTATTCAAGTTTCGATGTTGCAAGAAATTGGTCGTGGCATGAAAACTATCCAAGCAACGTTAGCGACTCATTGATAACAAAATATCTTGGTACTGATTATAAAATTGCCAATGGCATGAAATATCGAGTGCTTGATGACAATATTGGCTATATACGTTGTTCTACTTTCGAAAACAAATTAGGTAGTGGTAACCTTGATGAGATAATATCAAATTTATTGTTAACTCGTGGATTGATAATCGACCTAAGGAATAACACAGGTGGAATGATGACAAGTGCCGAGGAGTTTGCTGCAAGATTCACCAATAAGAAAATTCTTGTTGGATATATGCAGCATAAGACTGGTAAGGGACATGGCGACTTCTCGTCTATGGAGGAGCAATATCTTGAACCGAGTACTGGAATACGTTGGCAGAAACCTGTTATAATACTCACTAACCGTAGTGTTTATAGTGCAGCCAATGAGTTTGTGAAATATATGAAGTGTTGTCCTAATGTTACAATCGTAGGTGACAAAACAGGAGGTGGAGCAGGGATGCCATTTAGTAGTGAGATTCCGATTGGTTGGGGCATTCGTTTTTCTGCCTGCCCTATATTTGATAAGAACCAAGCAAGTACAGAGTTTGGAATAGCCCCTGATTATAAGGTAGATATGACAACAATGGATTTCTATTCTGGAAAGGATACTATAATAGAGTTAGCGAGAAAACTATTGTCAAAGCAATTTTGATTTCATCACTGATACATTGAGTGCATAACCTCACTTATAATGTTTAAACTTTTTGCTGATGAGGTCTCAACTTTATCATGTCAGTAGGTATAGCCTTCTTTATACTTTCTGAAATAAGCTGGAGTATAGAATTACGAATAAAACTATTTGCAGTTATGATAATGATCTTTCTAGTAGGAGAAGGAATTGCGAATTGACGAACCAATTTTCTTTTATTCTCTGTCAATTGTTCTGCGGCAAGCTCTGGGATAAAAGTCACTCCACGACCGCCTTCTACAATGTGCATAAAGGTTTCGATGCTTCCAAGACGGTATGCACGCTCACTTATTGCTGCATGTTTCAAATGACAAAACTTCTGCATCTGTTTACTTAGACAGTGACCTTCGCCCAAAAGCCATAAGAATTCACCATTCAAATCCTTATCTTTTATGGTCTCATTATTTATAAGTTTATTATTTGGTGATACATATACGAAAAGCTCCTCATAATAAAGTTCTGTTTTTTCAAAATCATCCATTCCGTCAAGGTCTGCAACTATACCAGCATCAATATCACCATGGCGCAATGCTTTCTTAATATCCTCGGTCTTCATTTCCGTAATTCTCACATCCATTTCAGGATGTTTGTTAATCATCTGCGGAAAAAAGCGAGGTATAAGATACGGTGCTATTGTCGGAATAATACCAAGGTTAAATGTTCCGTCAACAAAATTCTGCTGCTCATTTACAATATCTTTTATCCTCGTTGAACTAAGGAGGGCTTTTCTTGCTTGTTCCAATACCAATCGTCCGATTTGAGTAGGTTCCAGTGGATGTGTTCGCCTATCGAATATTTTTATACCTAGTTCATCCTCTAATTTCTGAATCATCGCACTCAGAGTTGGCTGAGTAACATTACAGTAATCTGCCGCATTGCCAAAATGGCGAAAACGATCTACGGCTATGATATATTCAAGTTGTTGCAGTGTCATAATATTCTAATTTCCTGCAAATGTACTCAATATTATTAAGAAGTCAAACCTATTTAATAGATTTTGTCAATACGCTCATAAATATTTTCTGTTGGAGTCTATCAATTAACATCTTATCTTTGCACCAGATATTAATTTATCAGTAAGTAGAAAGATTTGTTTTCTGTGGAATCGCATTAGACGAAAAAATCAAAATGTTTGAAATGCGGATACAATAAGAAACAAAAGTAACACAATATCCTTAGAATGTCAGATAGATTATTAAATGATTGATTGTATTTCTAGATATTACCCATGCATTATTGTACGTTTGTTGTTGAGATAACGACTCTTTAAAATTAATATTGATAAAAGTAGATAAAAACTATTTGCATTTTTAGGATTATGATTCTTATAATAAATAGCGTGCTGCATATAAGCAGTACGCTATTTTTTTTTATATTGATATGTGTAAGTCAAAAGTCAAATTACAATATCTATTTTGACTTCATCGTAATTTCAATACGATTATTCGGCTGTAGAATTTTCTTGGCAAAATCACGTATATCATTTATTGTTAGAGATTTCACTCTCTGCAGATAGTTGTTATCAAAATCTACTTTATTAAACAATTGATTATAGGCGATGTAATTCCAATAGTCATTTGTGATTTTAACCTGTCCGTATGTCTTATACTCATATTCTTTTACCTTGTTTAGGTTTTCCTCACTAGGACCGTCTTTTGCCAATATATTCAACTGCTCATAAATAATAGGAATGAGAGTTTGGTATTTTTCAGGATCAGTACGGAAACTTATTTTCATAAGAGCTTCAGCGTATGGATACTTTTCAAGTTCACCATTAACACTTACTCCATAGGTTCCACCTTTTTCTTCACGCACTTTCTCCGTATACATCATACGAAGGATTTGACTCATAACGTCAATAAGTAATGAATTATCAGCATTATATTCAGTCTTGGCCTTTATAAAGATACTTGTTAATGAAGATGGAGTAGACTGTTCCTTTTGGAATATATGAGTTTCATTTACATCACGTATATATACGTGATTATCTTTTATTTGCTCATTACTGTTATAACCTTTCAAACTTGCCAAATAATTACATATAAGAGGGCGAACAGTATTCATGTCTATATTTCCTGTAAGGATGACAGTGAAATCTGAAGCATCAGCAAATCGTTCTTTATATATTTGCATAATTCTATCATAGTTCACTAAAGACAGATCCTCTTTTTTTATTGGGGCCATTCTAGGGTTGTTACCATACAGTATTGAAATAATAGAATCATTATATGAAACATTAGGATTTGCATCACGATTGGTTAGAAACTCACTCTGTCTATTCATCAAACTAGCAAATGCATTTTTGTCTTGTCTAGGTGATGTAAAGTATAAATGAGCAAGTTGGAATAGCTCCTTCATATTTTTTATATTGCTATAACCTTTCAAACCTTCTGTTTCTTCACCAATATATGGTGAAAGTTTTACGGTCTTACCATCAAGCATTTTATCTAATGATGTGGCATCAAAATCACCAATGCCACTCTCTGCTATTGCTGATGTGATATAGTTAAGATTAGCCATATCAGATACTGGATATAAAGATTTTCCGCCAAGACTAAATGCATTAAAATTAATTCTGTCTGCTTCAAAATTGGTTGGACGCACATAAACCTTCATACCATTAGATAATGTAAACAATCTATATCCATGTTTCCATTCCTTTTCAGAGACAATCTTTCCTGCTTTAATCTTTCCTGAAATTAAATTATCAGAAATACCTTTGTCAAGATATGGTTCATATTTCTTGCTTTGAGCATTCTTTATGTTCGAAATAATATCACTGTGTGAAGGCATGATAAAACCATCTTTGTCTGGTCCATATATTGTTACCACCTCGTTCTTGTTTGTTATAATCTTATCTATATCAGAATTGATATCTTTGAGGCTAATCTCTGAGTTTAATTTTGTCACTTCCTTTAGCTCTTCCTCAGCAGACATCATTGGTTCTTCATCTAAGAAATTGCGCAAACACATTTTTACGTAATGACCATTGCGCTTCTTTTCGCGGCTGTTGTATGCATTCTGTGCAAATCTTAATGTTTCTGATTTTGCTCTGTCAAGTTCTGACTGCGTGAATCCAAGATTGCGTGCGCGCTGCAGTTCTCCAATAAGTGCTGCAATACCTTCTTTTATATTGTTTTGCTTGCACATCATCGAACTACTAAAGGCATCTTTAGTATTTGATAAGAAGAAAGAGCCATCACGTACCGATGAAGATAAGAATGGAGGATTAGATTGCTTGACAATTTCTTTCAATCTATCGTTAAGCATCTTCATTATAATTTCAGACTTGTAACTGTCCTCGTAATTAGATTCATAATTGCGTTCATTTCTAGGCGTTGCATCACGTTTCATATAGATGCTGAAATTAACTGTTGGCTGCTCTTTATCCTTAGCAGTAAACACAATGATAGAATCGTTATTATTTACAGGATAGTATATTCTCTCAGCAGGATTTACAGGAGTAGGAATAGAGCCAAAGATAGTCTTAATTTTATTCTCAATACTATCTACGTTAATATCTCCAACAACGATGATAGCTTGAAGGTCTGGACGATACCACTTCGCATAATAGTCTCTAAGATCCTTATATTTAAAATGGTCAACAATATCCATGTTTCCAATAGGCAGACAATCTTCATATTTTGTACCTTTATATATCACGGGAGCTGCATCTTCCATCAATCGTTGTACTGCCATTCCAGCACGTCTCGTACGCCACTCTTCATGCACAACGCCACGTTCTTTGTCTATTTCTGAGTCTTTAAGAAGTAATGAATGGCTCCAGTCGTGAAGAATAAGGAGGCATGAATCAACTATATTCATATTCGTTACCGGTGCAGAAGATATATTGTATACAGTTTCGTCTACACTTGTATATGCATTAAGATTTTGTCCGAACTTTATTCCAACGCTCTCACACCATTTAACTACACCCGGCTTAATACTGTCACCAGGGAAGTTTAATGTTCCATTAAAAGCCATGTGCTCAAGAAAATGAGCCAATCCGCGTTGTGGCTTTTCTTCAAGTATAGATCCCACACGCTGCGCAATGTAGAAGTCGGCAACATTTGGAGTTTGTGTGTTATTACGTATATAATATGTAAGTCCATTAGGAAGTTTTCCCCTACGTACATTCTTGTCTAGTGGAAGTTGCTCTGCTGCTTGTGAAAATACAGCAAAGGCTAGCATTATTCCGGTTATTAATTGTTTTCTCATAAGTTGTTATTTTAATAATGTTGGTGTTGCATCAGATTCAAAATCTTCTGTTGAATTATTGGTGTCAATGAATTTGTTTCCAGATTTCTTACGTATTACGGCTTTACTAAATCTTGTTTTATCAGCATCGATGCTTCCACAATGAGCCCATCCTGCATCAAGCGATGCCGACACAACGTTCCATTGATAAGAAGCTGCAATACTCAGATTTACGGCATCAATAATCCATGAATTAGGAAGTTTGTATCCATCTTTATTCATTGTATATGAATTTCCATTTGCTGACATAACATAGCTATATTTGTAATAATAGTTACGCAGGAAAGTCTCCTTGTCCGTTTCAGGCTTTGCTATAGCATAAGAATGATATCCACGATTATGAAGAGTGAAATATGTATTAGAGTAGTCATACCAATTTACAAGATTTGGTACATTTGGATTATCATCATCCGAGAATTTCGGATTAGAAGATACATCATAGAATTCAAAGTCGGCATTACTCAAATCTATTGAGTTCGCATTAATTTCTTTATGATTCTTAGCGTTAAGTGCAAGTGTTATCTCTTGTCCCGGTTTTATAGGATAATCTTTACCATTACCTGGAATTATGTATATAGCATCAATAGTCATAGCTTGATTCATGATGTCAGGAGTATAATCAAATTTTGAAACAGTCATGAATGAAGACTCTACGAATGCAAGCCCATCTGCATATAAAACAGAATCACTATTATTTGCTATTTTAATATATTGGTCATTACTATATTGCTTTCCTTCTGGAGTAAGTGTGCCTGTGAAAAACATCTCTGAAATAACAAAACCATCTTGTGCATTATAGGTGTTCAATGCTATTGTTTTGTGAGATACATCGTTACCAGTAGATGTTTTGTTTACGATGACGTTACTTTCTGTTGCCTTTACAGATGTATTTACAATTGTTGTATCAAGATTATAAGAAATTCCTCCTCTTATGTCAAGAGTGTAGTTGCCTTCTGGAACTTCTGTTGTGTCAACATACTGTGTGCCCGCTCTTCTGAAGTTTTTTGCTACATAAGTTTTTTTTGTTTGTACATTTGTTAGGGTAGCTGTTGCTCCAGTTAATGATGGCGAATTAATATTTAGCGGCATGTCTAGCGACATAGCGAACTTCACATTTTGTTCTACCTCATTCTCATTATCGTTATCTTTGCAAGATGCGAAAACAACACTTACGGCAATAAATGCCAGTATAAGTCTGAATTTTTCTTTTGTAATCATATTATTTTATTTAGAATGTTATACCTGTTGATAAATATATTTTATTTCCATTATTATTATTTCCTTCAAATCTTCCACCACCGAGTTCTATAAACATGCCATATGATTTCCAATTTGATGGTGTATAGTCTGCTCTCATTTTTGCTGATATAATTAAATAATTACCAGTGATGTTGGAGTATGTATATTCCATAAGGTTTATATTCGCATTATCCATAGCTGTATATGGCATCGTGATGTCTTTATTCTGGTTATGAAAGTATGAAGCTGAAAGTATGCAATTCACAGTGATATCATTTTTAATATTACCTATAAACTGACCTTCTATTCGTTCATATAACTTAGAAAAAGACATTTTACTAATTGGAAATATATAATTTGACGCACAATCAATATATCCTATGCGCCCTGTGAAATTCCATTGTGCGCTGCCATTAAAGTTTAGTGCGCCACCTATGTAGCTATCAGTTTTATGACTATGAAACATTGTCATATCTGCTATTACAAGATACTCGCCCGAAGAAGAGTTACCAGCAACATGCTCATCTCCATCTCTTTTTTCATAATTGATTCCGGCAAAACAACTCCAGCCAAATTTCTGCACGGTTTTCCAACCTACCTCACCGTTATAATTATACAAATAGAGCGTTGTTATGGGGAAAGAGTTCATATCAGGCAAAATACGCTTGTATGGAATATAATTATATTCAGCCGACAGATACATTCCATTTTTCTTTGTAGGACTGATGTTTATATCATAACATAGCCCTGTTCCTTTGTAGTATGATGATGTGTTATTACCCGAAAATCTTTGATGATACATTCCAAGTCCTAACATTTGATACTCAGGTATGACTCCGTCTTCTTTAAAAAATTCAACGCTATTTGTCTGTTTGTAGAATCTTGCTCCTAAACCAGTTCCAAGAAGATACTTTCCCAAATCATATGACACACCTAAGCGCATGGATAGGTCAGTTACTATACTACGGGGTCTTGGATCTTTTGTGCGATATTCGTGCTCTGCTCTAAAGTAAATAAGTTCTCCGATAGTAAGTCGTCCAACTTTAGTTGCACATCCACCCGAGAATGTATATCGCTCATTATTAAGATTTCCACCTAGTGTATCGCCCATAATATATGGATAGAGTGTGCTGAAATCTGCAGTAGAATTCCATTTAATATCTTTTTTGTTTCCACTTCTATACGAAGCACTTCCCCATACCGTTGTTGTATTGTTTAATTTAATATAAGAATTAATATTTATACCAGCATAATTATGTCCATCTCCTAATTCATATAGTATAGGGCGATTTAATTTCTCATAATCTGTATATACTCGTAATTCAGAATATTGTTTATCGTAGGCATTATTCATAAATGCTGGATTATTCTTTTGCAAGGAAAGTACATCACCGAATATAGAATTATGCTCATTTATAGCTGTTATCGTATCCTCAACGCTTCCACGAACTATCGTGCAAACGCTAAGCATTAATAATGATAATATGAACTTTGTTTTTCTCATATTTACATGAATATTATATTAACAGAAGCTTTTGCTGGATGATCAAGAAATTCACTATAACTTGAAGCCGCTCTAAAGCTTTTTGTGTGTTTTATATTCTGTTTGTCATGATATAATACGGTACCATTTACATTGATAGAGTAACTTCCACGCATAACATCAATTAATGTTGAGGTACCATTAAACTCCGATGACGAGTAAGACTGCTTGTTGTTAAGATTCACAACGGTTACAGTGCCCTGCATCTTTTCAACATTAATGCTGTCGGGAACACTAACTGTAATATTTGCAGATGTGGTATAGTCATCATTATCATCATGGCAGGCAGACAATATATTCAATAGAAATAAAGTCACAACCAATATACTGAGTATGTTTTTTTTCATAGACCTATATTTTTACATTCATTTCAAGTCCAAAATATGGAGTTACGTGACGCCTTATCGTATAATTATTGCGCACATAATCAGGATTATAATCCAGCAACTTGTTTATAAATAATGCAATAGTCAACTTATCGTCAAGCAATTTCTTTGTTGCTTTAAAATTCACATTCATACAAAATGGCACAGTCTGTCTGTCATATAAAGATGAGTTATATGAACGTACCAGATACTGAAGATAAGTATCATTTTTATCTTCTTCTGTGAAATCATGAATAGCACCATATTTGTCTATGTATTGTGTAGGTACATTTTCTTTTTCTTTATTCTGTGATGCCGTCATCCATACGCATTGAGCCGAGATAGAGAATATTAGTTTAAGTTTTGGTATATCACTATCAAATGTAAAATTAGTATTGACCATTTCTCTAATATATCCATCGTCATCTTTATATATTCCGGCATATTGAAAGCTTTCTCCACCAATAAGTTTTGAAGGCATTTCCACTATAGATTGCGAATTACTATATTCAGTTTTAAACCATGCTCCATTTATCGTAAGACGTGTGTTTACGATAGGAAATCTTATCGTAGAGAATGTGTATTCAATACCCTTTTTGTATGTGCGACTACCATTCGTTGTGGTAGTATAGCTGTGTAGCTCATTCTGCATTGTGTAAGGCAATGTTGCAACATCAGGTGGTGATGTTATTGTATTAGCATCTATGCCCGAAGCATCATAATTCTTAAAACTGTATGAATTGTATATAGCTGTTGAACGAAATCCAGAATTCATGTCTTCTCTAAAATAAGTAACCGATAGTCTATTCCCTGCAAGATTAAAATCTCCTCTCAGCTCCCATTTCTTATTTCGTGCTGCGCGTATATTGTAGTTCGTTGGATCCTTTACATAAGTCTGTAAATATATTCTGCGATAGTCTCTGTTAGGATGATAATAATTGAGTTCTATCAAATCCATATATACAGGTTCCGGATACATATAATCCATCGTAGGCATTTTAGTATGCTCACCATATCCTCCTGCAATCTGAATAGTTAAAGTCTTACCCAAAAAATCAATAGCAGGAAAAGTCCATCCTAGATTTATTCTTGGGTCGATATAATACTTATTATGAAGTGCATATTTATCTGATAGATTTAACATCGTGCTTAATCTCGCTCCAGCTTGAACATCAAGTTTATTTTTGCCGATATATAAACCAATATTCTCTTCTGCATATTCTGATAGTATATGTGATGCAGGAACTTCTGAATATTTACGTGGACGAACAGATAATCCTGGATAAAGAGGATTTAACTGATTGAATATCTGACCATCACCATAGTTCTTGTCCAACTGCCAGTCTGCGCCTAATTTTAATTCATTAGATGCACCTTTTAACGGAAACGCTAAAGATGTGTTTACCTTTGCATATAAACTAAAAGGTTGCCCATCTACTTTTTGATTGGCAGTATATGTGTATGGATAAATTAATACGGCATCATGTTCTCCGTCTGTGGTTGTTGTTGCAGCAGGAGTCTCTCTGTTCAGTTGTACCAATCTTGTGCGGTCTAAAAGATCTTTCTCATAAGCAACAGACATAAGCGCTGAAGCTGATTTAAAGATAGATTTCTTATTAAGATTTATGTAATCTACTGATGCATTCAATGAATAGCGATTATATTTTGATGCATATTTGTCAACACCTCCATAATTTAATTCAGGATCCACTTTGTCATCATCAAAAGAGCCGCCATAATCCATATTCAAACTAGCTGTAACTTTTCTGGTGTCTGATATCCATTCTTTGTTTAATCGTGCAGAAATAGTGATACGACTATATGTCTCTAGAATATTTCTGGGATCTGATTTACTGTTTAAATAATCAGCACTTAAATTTAGCGACATACGGCTAGGAACCCACGTAAAGCTTTTTGATAAATAAAATAATTTACTATCCATATCAGCCTTAAAACGAGCAGATATATCATTGCCGCCTTTACGCCTGTTAATCTTAACCAAACCACTTGTTAAGTCGCCATATTCCACAGATGGTATACCTCTTACAATTTCTACATTCTGAATATCATCTGTAGATATTGCACGCATATCAACTCCTGAATTTGTGAAATCACGTGATGTTGTTTGGGTATCCCAAGCTCCGTTCATAAACTGCATATTTGCATTTGTACTTATTGGAGCGCCATCAATAACAAATGATGTTCCTAAAGATGATGTGGAATAGTCGCTGCTTGATATTGGTACTTCACGCAAAGAAATTACATTCGGGGCGTTTAACGCTGGATCTTTTGCCATTCCTCCCGGCAAAAGCTCAAGTATGTCTGCAAAACTTGATGGCTGAAGATGTTCCATCGCATATTTCGCTATTTTTGACGAACTTGTTATTCCATGAGATTCTGTTGCCGTTACAACAACATCGTTTATTGTTGTTTCTGATGGAGATAGTTTATATATATTGCCATTTCCAAGTAAACTATGTTGTTTTTTATATCCAATATATGTTATCTCTATTCCATCTTTCATAAGCTCTCTTTTCGGAATAATAGATACATATCCGTTAATATCGCTAACTGACGAAATATTCTTATCAGCGCTCATTCTCATAACTGCGCCAACAAGAGGTTCTCCTGTTATTCCGTCAACAATCCTACATTTATATGTGTTCTGAGCTTTTAAGCCATCAGCAAAAACAATAAAAAGGAAAGAATATATTAATATCCAAAACTTCATCTAATTTATTTTTTTGCAAAGGTAGACTGATTGAAAAATATTTGCAATACCTAAAAATAATGATTTGAGGATACTATATAACTGTTGATAAAACAAGTCAATAAATAAGATGTTTAAATGATAATACCATTACAATCGTGATATATCATGAAACTGCTATCAACATTTTATAATATATAAAAGTAATTGGGGGAATAACATATTAGAAATATATAAGGAGACTTTCCTTATACTAGGTAGACATTATCGTGTATAGTTTTAGAGAAGTTATTTAAAATATTTTGCTTATCCTACGTGTTATTTCCAATTATAGCATTGCTATATACAAAAGCTTGATAAGTCTTAGCACAGACTTTATTTTATTTTTACGAATTCTATTCTGAATCTGGTAATGCCGTCAGCATAAGTCTTTAGTGAGAAATGGCAGTTATGCTTATTAAGTACTTCTCTTATGAATATGAGGCCGATGCCTTGTCCATTTGGCTTTGTAGAAAAGAATGGACTGAATAGTTTCTTCTGTGTATCATCTGATATGCCTTCACCTGTATCAGCTATCTCAAGTATAGCGGGTGATGATGAAGTCTTGCAATAGATATCACCATTTTGTCCGATGCTCTCTGCTGCATTCTTTATTATATTGACTATAACTTGTTCTATTAGTTCTGAGTCTACATTTACAAGTACCTGTCCATCTGCAAAATCCTTGTGTATGCGTATGCTGTTTTCCGCACATTTTGTCTCCATGGTCTGAATGCAGTTATCTGCCAACTGATTAAGGTCATTAACCATAAGTTGAGGCTGTGGAATCTTAACAACATCGGCAAATCTAGTTATAAAATTGCTCATAGAGTAGCAACGCTCAATACAGGCCGACATCACATCACGTATGTCGGTAGAGTCGGGTGTATCTTTTAGCATATCGCATAGCGAGTCAAGAGTAGATGTTACACCAGCAGTTGTGTTGTTTACCTCGTGTGCAATCATTCGTATCACTTTCTCGTATGCTTTTTTCTCAGCATCCATAACCTCTTCTGTTAGACTTTCTATAAGGTAGAAGGGATGTGCATAACCTCTATCTATGAATGCTAAACGGCTGCAACGATATATATGCGAGTCGTTCAACTGAAATGTTCTTGATGAGTCTTTGCCTAAAGATAACAGATTATCGGATAGTGGATTGCCTATTTCGCTGATTTTCTTTCCTTTGGTTTCACTTATTGAGATATCTAAAAACTTCTCTGCCGCAGGATTCATTGACGATAGATGTCCGTCAAAGTCGAGAATAACGACTCCAAGTGGTGAGGCATTAATAAGTAAATCTAGGAACTGGTTGGTCTCTCTTACATGCAGACGTTCATCTTTAAGTTGGGCAATCATACGATTAAACACATCAACAATACGGTCGGCATCTTTTTGATTAACATGGCGTAGTCTACTACTGAAATCTTGTTCTTTAAGCAGTTCCAATCCATTACCGATAACTCGAATTGGATTGATCACTTTGCGATAGAAGAAAAACATATAGGCTATTATAATAGCAACAAGAAACTCTGTTGAGTAGAACAGAAACTTCTGTGGAACAAAAGTTTGCACCAGCAGTAATGTGATTGTTGCAGACAACAGTATTATGAGTATTATAAACCAGCCTCGAAGTCTCATTTCTTATAGTCTATATTATATTTTTCTAGTCTTCTATAGAGTGCAGCTCTGCTTAGTCCTAGGTCGAGCGCTACATGGCATAGATTATTATTATGCTTCTTAAGAGATAATATTATGGTACGCTTCTCAATATCATCAAGCGTAAGTCCATCGTTGTTAATGGCAGTGTTCGTCTCTGGACGAATATTTATTTGTGGTTTAAAGTCATCAGCAGTAAGTATTTTCTTAGAGCTAATGATTATAGTACGCTCCACAAGATTTTTAAGTTCACGTATATTGCCACTGTATGGAAGTCGTGTTAGCAGATTCATGGCATCTTGTGAAAATTCTACTTGTGGTATATTATTAATTTCGCATTGTTTGTGAGCGAAATGCTTTGCTAATAGCGGAATGTCTTCGCGCCTATCTCTTAGAGCTGGTAGATGTACTGTGATTAGATTGATACGGTAGAATAGATCTTCTCTAAAGCTATGTTCAGCTATACGCTTAGTTAGATCAGCATTCGTGGCTGATACAATACGCAAATCTACTTTATGAGCATGACTATCACCAAGGGGTTCAAAAGTCTGGTCTTGCAGTACACGCAAAAGCTTTACCTGACTACCAATGTCCAAATCACCAATCTCATCCAAGAATATCGTACCTTTGTCAGCTAACTCAAAGCGTCCAATACGGTCGTTTGATGCATCCGTGAATGCACCCTTCTTATGACCGAACATTTCACTCTCAAAAAGCGATTGAGATATTCCACCGAGATTAACTTTCACAAAGTTTTTATTCTTACGCATACTGTTACGGTGAAGAGCTTCAGCGATAAGTTCTTTACCAGTTCCGCTCTCACCAGTAATAAGAACAGAAGCATTCGTTTTCGCCACACGTTTCACCACATCAAGAACCTTGTTTAGTTCATCGCTGTTTCCTATGATAAACGAGCGGTCGAAACTATCTTCTTCTTTATTTGGGCTATTAATGCTTTGAGAGCATTCCTTATCACATTTATCATCTATAGAATTTAACTCTAAAGCTGTCTCAATACGTTGCAGAAGAGATGCGTTGTTCCATGGTTTAGTTATAAAATCGAATGCACCAGCACGCATACCCTTCACTGCCAAATCAATGCTTCCCCATGCAGTCATAAGTATTATAGGCACATCCTTTCTGAATAACTTAACCTGTTTTAGCAAAGTTATCCCTTCATCTCCTGATGTGGAGAGCGAAAAGTTCATATCCATCAATATCAGTTGAGGTGCAGTATCACGAATTGTGACCATAGCCTCTTTGGGAGAGGATACAGCCACAACTTCATAACCAGCACGTTTCAACATGAATGATAGTGAAGCGCGTATAGAAATGTCATCATCTATAATTAAAATCATATTGCAAATATACATTTTTTCTTCAGAAACTCATAAATAATATGATTACTTCTATTTATAATATATTATTGATTTTTGTAAGGTGATTCCCAGAAGTGTTGATCATCTGTTGTAACTATTGAGTTATCATTGTTATCATCTGGTTGGTATCCTAGTGGGCATAGATCCACAAAATAATGATTTAATTTGTATTCAGGGATATCGGTAGTTCCTTTGATATAGGTTTCCGTATTGAATCCTGTATTATTGATGCATTCTATATGATACAGGTTCTTTGTCATATAATTATCCAAATAATCCTCTTTTGTTTGTTTGCTTTTATGATTCCAGTTTGCATCGTCATTCAATACTAGAGGAAGGCTCATGCGGAGACGCTCACGAACTTCTTGAATGGAGAGTAATATTCCTTTATCATCTGTTATGTAGGCTGCAAAAGTAGGGTCCATCCATACCCATTTATTTAGTGTGCATGAGTATACCACATTGATAACATGGCAATCATTAATCATTACCTTTGGCAAGCAAGTGACATAGCGAGCCTTGAATCCCATGGCAAGGTAACATTCGTTAAGAATTTGCGCCATCATACGGCAGTTAACTCCTCTTTTTTCTTTCTGACAGAGTCTGATCATATCAATAGCGTTTTTACTCTTTGGATTACGCGAAATCCCGTCATGAGGTACAATGTCGTGTACCCAGTACATGATATTCTTGATTTTGGATATTTCATTACCACAGCCTGCTATACTGTCAAGGTTGAACGTTGTTCGTAATCTAACAAGATTCGAATCGTTTGGATTGGCATAATAGAATTGATATGCTTTCTTATCTACTGTATATGCCTGTGATGCTTTCAACATTCCTTCATAATCAGTTTTTTCCTTAAGACGGAGTAGGGATTTTTTAAATCTTTTATTTTTATGCAGGGATATCAGATCTGAGTTCTTTTTTACCAAATTATAGTATTGTTCCCCGTAGTCGGCTGCTTTCTCAAAATCAGCAAGTGCCTTTTTCTTATTGCCAGAGCGTGCATTATAACAAGTGGAGTTGTAATATAAAGTTTTTACATAGTCATATTTCTTTTGCAGCGGGGTGGATAGCTTCTCATATTTTGCTAAAAAATTGTTATATAATTTGGATAGAGCTATATAATCCTTCTTATTCGGTTTCTCTAACTCATCCATCCTGATACTAAAAGCATTGAAGTCTTTTTCAAATTGTGCACAAACTATGCTATCCTGACTTGTCGTCTGTGCATTGATGTTGTAAGAGTGTATTGTCGACAGAATTGTCACAATAGCAATCAGAATGTCTCTCTTTTTTAATTTCATGTTTAATTTTGTTTTATATGATTATATAACGTTTTATTTCTTAATTATATTATCAAAGTCGGCATCAATATTTGTATTCTTTGCGAAATCCCATAAGGTGAGACTACGTAGTTGATAGTAGTAATACCAATAGTAAAAAAGTTGTGTGATATCTTTCTGCCGTGCATCGTCTTTATTTACTTGAGCATCATTTAAGTCTAGGGTGTTAATTTTACCAATCATAAAAGTTTCAATACTAGTTCTGTACCTGCGTTGAGCAATACTGTCAGCCTCAGTGGCAAGTTTAAGTTGCTTGCTCTGATTGTTGAAGTGCTCTACAAGTAAGAATATGTCTTGATTGAAAGTTTGCTGCTCTTGTCTCAGTTTACTTTCTGTTACTTCCCGATTGCTTTCTGCTACTTTTACCTCACCACGGCGCTTGCCCCAATCAAGTATGGGGACGCTAAATCCAATACTTACTATGGTGTTATTTTTAAGATCGTCATAAGCATATTTTATTCTATCATTGCTTATGCCACTATAACCAACAGATGCTGTGAGCTTTATACTTCTTAAGTTGCCCTTTGCTTTTGCTACAGCATAGTCAGACTCTAATTGTCGGCGACGAATGTTTAGTGCAAACGAATTATTCTCTAAAGCTTTGTCCAGAACATCAGCATAACGAATAGACACTTCTGGTAATTTTTCAGGTATGACCAAGTCAATAGGAGTGCTGTCGTTAATATTCAGGAATGTTTTTAGTTGAAACATATTGCTATTAAGCGAGCTTTCATTGTCAGTAAGTGTACTTTGTGCATTGATGGCTGATAATTTTAATCTTAGCAAATCACTCTCACTTACTTGTCCCATCTTTTTTCTTTCATCAGCGATATCATATAGACGCTTTGCATTTTGTAAATTCTGCTTTGCTATATTCACATTTTCATGCGCCAACAAGAGGTTGAAGAAATATTGTATGGTCTTCATCGTTACTTCTTCTGTTGCTGTCACAAAAGCAGCTTTAGCCTCATGATATTTAAGAGGCTCGATACGACGATTCCATTTTGTGTTGTTTACACCGAAAATCGGTTGATTAAGAGTAAGGCTGATGGGGACAGACATGAAGTTTTTCATGCCGTCCCCCTTTATATAGTCTAAAGAGGTGGAGAGAGAGAGTTGACCACCTGTCAGCCAAATATTTTGATTAACATTTAGGGCACCATTCATGCCAAACCAGTTATTTCGTATGAATTTATAAGATCCATCGTTTTGTTGATACGAACTATAGCTCTTATTGAATTGTGGCGCTGTTCCGTCGAAAGATAACTCTGGGAGCAAGTCGGCTTGGTATGTGCGGTATGCCCAGTAAGCTGACTTCAATACTCCACGTGCAACCACAGCATCGACACTCTTTTTGCGAGCCATAGAGATAGCCTCGGTAAGAGTTAACTTTATGTTGTTGTCTGCAGCCTTTGCACATGCATGCATTAGAAAAAATGAAATTAGAAATATAATTTTTTTCATATCATAAATACTTATTCTTCGTGTAAAGCTTCTGCTGGTTGAATTGACATTGCTTTGCGTGCAGGGAACCATGTTCCAACAATTATCATGGCCGCTGTTAGAAAATAAGAAATCAATACTGTCGCAATGAAGCGAACTGGCTCAAGATAGATTCCGTTATGAGCTTTGTTGAGATTTTCAAAAGCCAAGTTTATGTCAATTACTATGGCAAAGATAGTTGCAGCGGATAGTAGTATTATACCCTCTGATATCTGACGTGTAAAAACATCATGGTTAGTACTTCCAAGAGCCTTGAATAGAGCGATTTCGCCTCTGCGTTGCTGGGTGCGGAACCAGAATGTGCCAAGAATACCTAAGAATATGTTTAGCATTAAGAAAGCTCCGCCTGTAGTATAATTGCGTATATCATTCATTCTTTCTCTCTCATAAGAGTTGCGAATATTATCGAATGATTGAATATCGCTTATATACATATTACCGATCCGCAGTTGTTTGTCGGTATCACGCCATAAATTTTCAATGAAATTGTGGTCCATATTGTCACGTACCCTTACACACAATTCATTCATATCTTTGTAATTTTCTTTGCCTAGTTTCATAATACATGTATATGAATACTTTTTGCTATCAAAGTCATTATATTTCATAGGTATGATTGAGGCGCCAAGTATGTAGTTTTTTGTCGTATCAAGATCAACATGAAATGCCTTACCAACAAGTTGGTTTAGCGACTGCATTTTATGTTTATTAAATAAATTGTCTGATAGAAGGATCTTATCTTTACTAAGGAGTTTCGCCAACTCATCCGGCGTTTCGCCATTGGCACCTTGAATGCGGAATACACGTACAAAGTCTGATGTTACAAGTCGGCGTAGTATCCAGTCATTGTTACCAACACTTATGGTGTCATATTTAACTATTGAACTACTATTGCTTCCATTGTAAGGATAGGAGTTTTGAGAATAACTTGCAGCCTCTATCTCTGGGCGATGTTGTATGCGGTTTAATAATTCAGCACGATCATCATTTTCTGTTGTGTCAGCTGGATTGTATTCATGACTATTAGGTGTAAGCTTATTGATGCTTATCAGATAACAATGCGATACATCAAAACCGTGTGGTTGTATATAGTTGCTTACTTGCACATATATATTGTCGGTTATAAACCACATAACCACACTTACTATCAGTAGTTCTACGAATATCCATATATTGAAACGCCATTCGTTGCGTATCTGTTTGAATAGTTTCTTGTTCATGGTCTTATTTCTTTCCGTTTAAGTCGTTAATAATAGAAGTCTTGCATGCCTGCCAAGCTGGTATACCTGTGCTTATGAGATTCAATACAAAACAGAATGCAAGTGCATAAACAAATGTTGATATGTGGATAAGAATACTGATGTTCGTTATTGGTGCATCGTTGTATGAATAAAAATAAGCTGGTGTAAATAGCGAATTGTTAAAACAGTATCCGCAAACTATACTCATTATTAATCCTAATGCTCCGGCACATAGTGTCACGATCATGTTTTCCGTGATGATTTGGCTAGCTATGCTCCATTGTGTGCAACCGAAGGCTCTACGTATACCGATCTCTGATATTCGCTGGCGTAGACGACTATGAGTCATACTGCTCAAGTTGACAGCTGGAACAATTAAAAGTATAAGGAATATAATTAATTGTGTGCGGTGTTCTGCCGTTACATCAGGCTCTAAATTAGCTCCGAAGTTGATAGATTCTTTCTCAGTATTATAAGGGCGATTGCGATTTAAAAGTTCTATTCCACTATTTTTTATTGTGAGATTAAACTTGTTTAGATTGGCTTCTGCTTCAGCATGCACTCGTGACTCATCTTTAGGAGTGTGCA
Organism: Prevotella sp.; assembly: GCF_051059605.1. Classification (GTDB taxonomy): domain Bacteria; phylum Bacteroidota; class Bacteroidia; order Bacteroidales; family Bacteroidaceae; genus Prevotella. The sequence continues at coordinate 1,876,857 of NZ_CP050883.1, read as the reverse complement.
TTAATATTGTAGTGCTGAATGCACCCATTATGTTCTCCCAAATATTATTACATATTTCGCGATCGGTGGTATATGGTATCCATATTTGTGAGTATGCTATTGTTGCAAGAGTAGATACATCGTTGACAACTGCCGCAACTTTATATGGTATATGCTTCAGCATAAAGGTACGTCCTGCTACGTTTTCTGTCGTGTTGAAAAGCCGTCTGGCTGTAGAACGACTAATCACGGCTAAAGGTATTCCTGCTTTGAAATTGGCCTCGTTGTATGGTTTTCCGTATATGTATTCAAAGTCGAAGACGTGCCAGAAAGCTGCATCGGTAAGTTTAACGTCAGCAGTAAATGATTTTGTTCCAGATGTTGATAGTGGCTGACGTGTAGTATAAAATGTGTATATTGTAACCGCCTCTGGAGTTTTCATGTTCTTATATATTGCGTTTATTGCAGCTAAAGACATAGGACCATTACTCTCCCCATATTTATTTTTAAGAGAACCGTATTTTACGTGTAGCATTCTATCACGGTTGCTCTCCGGAGAAAATGGTGCCACCTTAACCTGCTGTATCATAACAACAAGCATAATTAGGAATAGCGATAAGGCTGTTCCGGCAATACTCACAATACTTATGAGTGGCTGCTCTTTTAACTGTTGGTATGTTTGTTTAATGATTGTCTTCATATTTTATGAAATTATAATTCATTTTTATTCTTCGTGCAAAGCCTCTGCTGGTAATATATGCATAGCTTTTCTTGCTGGAATCAATATACCTATTAATGTTATTATTGTCATTAAAATAAATGTTATTAATAATGTAATGGATAGTCTTAATATAGTAGCATCTGTATGTATTGTTACTGTCAAATCTGCGTTCCATATATTTACGCTGATAATAGCTGCAGGTAAAGCTGCAATTGCTAATAACAAAACACCTTCAGTTAGAAAATGAACAGCTATTTGCTTTCTACTGCTTCCCATGGCCATTCTTATGGCTATTTCTCCACGGCGACTATTCGTGCGAAACCAGAATGTTCCTAGTAATCCTAAAAATACATTGAATGCGAAAAATGACATCATCAATACTGTGTTGTTAACCTCTTGTGTAACTCCTTGACTTGCATCATCTAATTGCTTGTAGTATTTCATACTTTGGATATCAAAAATATAAAAAGGTGCAATATGTATTTTTGCAGACATAGTCTTAATGAAACTATTTGCGAATTCATTATTGTCCGCATCTGCTTTAACTCGTATATAAATCGATGGTATAGCCTGTGATTTATAAATGTATTCTGGATATGGTGTCATAATATATGGTTCATACCTGTTGTAGTCTGAATTCTTTTGTGGGGCACTCACTGCTATGACTTTATAGTGTAAGTTAGGCGAATAATAATCTGAGAATTTCTTCCCTAAAACATTTGTAGTTCCCCATAAACTATCAGCTAATTCTGCACTAACGATAGCTGGGTTTACATTGTTTATAGCATTCCAGTCTTTATCTTCTAGGTTTTTATGTATACTATGTAACATTGGAATGCGGAAAGTCTTAATGTACTCAGCATCAACATAACGAATATTGGCAGTAAAAATATTTGTAGTGTCACCATCAATGTGATAGCCTTGGAACATTGTGTTGTTAGAATAAACATCTGTTCCAAATGATGTACATACAGATTCAATACCTGGATATTGTTTAAAATTTTTTATTACTTCAGATAAAGGATGCCACCAGAAGCGAGATATACTATCGGCATCTTGCATTTTAATAAATTGATCATCTCTACAATTTACAGTTACTTTATATACATGTTCTTGGTCATATCCTTTTGGCTGAATTCTTGCAGAGAAAAGACCAAAAAGTACATCTACGCAAAACCATAATAGGACAAATACAATGATAAGTTCAGCAAACAGCCAACTGTTAGTACGACGTTGATTCCATATTTGTGTTAATATATTTTTTATCATAACTTATTCTCCTCTTAAGGTGGAAATTATATTGCGACGTGTTGCCATCCAAACAGGAATGAAAACACTTATGAAGTTGAATAGAATAGCAATTCCAACTACCCAAAGAAATATTGTTGGCCTTAGTATCATTGATGTAGATATCTTGCAATCAGCATAATTCAGTAGAGATGTTTCTGAGAAGAGTAACCAACCTTTTACGATGAGTAACATTAAATATGATAAGATTACACCTAGTATAGAACCAATAAAAGTTAATATAAAATTTTCATTTATAAATCTCATAATTAGTTGCCAACGTCTAGCTCCATAACACCGTCTGATGGCTAGTTCGCTCATTTGATGATGCATCTGACTCGACACCAATCCACTTATATTTATAGCTGGGACTACTAATAACATAAGTCCGATTAAGAATAATATAGCTGTCGTATTAACATGACCTTTGAAAAATTGGTATTTTGTAATTGGACACATATCTTTTAACTCAAATGTGTAATCATTGAGTGTTGCATTGTAGCGCTTAAGAGATATTTGTAATTGCTCATTTAATTCAGAGGTACTAACACCTGGAGCACATAGAGCCATAGCTGTTATATTTCCATATAAAGGGTCTGAGGCTTTTATTGTCGGATCAAATGGCATCCATAATTCAGAATATGCAAAATTGAAGAAAGAACTTACATTATCTACAACTCCGATAATTTTCATTGGTGTGAAATCACAGAAGAATGTCTTTCCTATAGATTTTTCAGCACTACCATAGAATTTTCTTGCTATATGCTCATTTATTACCACAACGTTAGCCCTTGCTTGGAAGTCGCCTTTATTGAACGGTTTGCCTGCTAAAAACTTAAAGTTATACATTTGCCAGAACTCAGGATCTACATATTTGCAGAAATGACTTTCACCTTTATCCTTATTAGTTCCACAATACAACATTGTTCCCTTACGTTGGTAACTTATAATAGATGCACCTTTTATGTTATTGAATATCATTTTAGCCGTGCGATAACTCATTCCCGAATTTGCATTGCTATGATCTTTTTTCATATAAGAATATCCCTCACCCGAAAAGACCATTTTGCTTCGATTATTTTCAGGTGTAATATCTCCGATATGTATGTCATAGTTTATCACAACAAGCATTGCAAAAGCTATACTCACAGCAGTACCTAAGATAGACAATATGCTGAAGAACGGCTGTTGCCTGATCTGGTTTATTGCTTGCTTAATGATTGTCTTCATAAATTATTTTATTTTTATTCTATTGAATTTGGCGTCCGTCAAAAAATCTAACAGTCCTGCTTGTTAGTTTTGCTTGGTCTTCGTTATGAGTTACCATAACAATTGTTCTGCCATCTTCTTTATTCAATTTGTGTAGTAGCTCCATAACTTCTGCACCCATCTTAGAGTCCAAATTACCAGTAGGCTCATCGGCTAATATTATATCTGGATTACCTATTATGGCACGTGCGATTGCTACACGCTGGCATTGACCACCACTAAGTTGGGTAGGGAAGTGGTGCATACGATGTGTCAAGCCTACTTTCTCTAATACTTCTTCAGCTTTTTGTCTGCGTTCCTTAGCACTGACGTTGCGATATAAAAGCGGCATCTCAACATTATCAAGTACATTTAGAGAGTTGATAAGATGGAATGACTGGAATACAAAACCTAGTTTTTGATTGCGGAAGGCTGCAAGAGCCTTATCTTTCATCCCATCTGTTTGTATACCTTCCACCTCTATTGTCCCACTTGTAGGTAAGTCTAGCAATCCCATTATATTGAGTAGGGTAGACTTGCCACAACCTGATGGTCCCATTATAGATAGGAACTCACCTTTTTCTACTTCGAGATTTACGTTCTCAAGAGCTACCGTTTCAATCTCATCAGTACGGTAGATTTTGTTAATACCTTTTAATGTAATCATAATTGTTATTTTTATTATTTATATTTATTCTTCTTTCAGAGCATCTGCCGGAAGTGCTTTTGTTGCTCTTCTTACTGGTATATATGTTCCTAGTAATGATATGAATATCATAATTATATATGTTATGGCAGATACTACTGCAAACATCTTTACTGGATGGAAACTTAGATATGGATAATTTATATGCACAGGATCTATCTTAAAGAAATCTTGCATATAAGCTATATTCAGCATTAAGATGATTGAAACTATAAATGCTATTGTAACAATGATAAATGCTTCTGTAATAAATTGGGTTGTTATCCTATTCGTGCTATATCCTATAGCTTTCATTACCCCAATCTCTCCACGTCGGTTATTACAGCGAATCCAGAATGTACCAACCATTCCAAGAAATACACAAATAAGAAAGAATCCAGACATCATTATTTGTAGTCTACACTGATTGTTGATACCGTCATTCTCCATAAAATCTTTTTTAATGTGTTTCATACTGATTAACGACAGATTAATGAAGTTTCCTACTTCAAATCTAGGAGCAATATGATGTTTGAATTTTTCTTCAAATTTAATAGCATCTGTTCCTTCTTTTAGTCTAAAACAAATTATGGCATTTGTATATCCACAGTCTTTTAAAGTTTGATCACATAAAGTTAAGCCTGCAAATGGAGTCGTATGGGTTTTTGTGTTTACTTCCTTGAAGACACCTGCTACTTTTAATGTAGTTGGATCACCTTCAAAATGTAGACTTTTGCCAATAACATTTGTTGTGCCAAAAATATCTTTAGCTAATTGTTCTGATATATATACAGCTTGCTTTGTTGATATTTTGTTATTGTATTCCATTGTCTTGCCGGTTATGGCATCTTTGAATTTGTATGCCTTCATCAGATCGCCTCCTGCTTCATGACACATTCCATATATTTGTGTCGTGTGGTGTGCTGTATCACAAGATATACTGTTGCCTCTGTAATTTGTACTGTTAGGTACAGAAAACCAACCACTTGCAACTCCGTATGATTCTACTTCTGGGCATTGCTTGATAGCATTGACTACACGCATAAAAATATCGTGGTTTATGGTGTCATTATCAGTCTTCGCATCGTAGTGATCACTACTCTTGTCGTACATGCTAAACTGTGAACAATATAATCTGGAATCCTCGTATCCCTCATTTACCATACCCGTACTTACAATACCAACAAGAGGATTGATAGATTTCCACAGGAAAAATCCTACGAGTATAAGCTCAATCATTATCCAGGTATTCTGTTTACGCTGATTCCAAATTGTTTTGAATATTATTTTTATCATGATGATTTATCTTTTTGTGTTAAGAGAATAAATGATATTATGTCTCAACGATAGAGAGGCTGGTATAACTGCTGATAAAAGATTTAATATCATGCAAATAACTATTGCGATGCCTATAATTATTGGATTGAATAGCATGTTGAATGTAATGTGAGTGTTTGTTGCCCCTCCATTGCTAAAGATATTTAATATCCAGTCACTCGAAATTAAGACTACAAGATATGATAATACCAACCCTGCGACAGCACCAATTGCCGTAAGCGCAAGATTTTCACAAACTACCTGTAAAATGAGTGAGTTCTTTCTCGCTCCAAATGTCTTTCTAATTCCCATTTCGCATAGTCTATTTTCCATGCGGCTTGATATTAGTCCGCATAGATTTAAAGCAGGAACAAACAATAAGGCAAACATCATAATAAGAAAGTCGGTAATTATCTCATTAATATTCGGACCCTCGTTAGTCCAATATCTGAAAGTACTTTGCCAATAATCATCAGGCTGATTCATGATATTAACCTTGAAGTTCTTATTTGTGTTGTTTAAACGCTTAAAATATAACTGTATTTCACTTCTTACTTCATCCTTTGTACTATTCTCACTGATGTTCATATAACAAGAATAGTTTCCTAGTAGGTTATCCTTGTCAGCTGAATTCATTGCGTCCTTTTGTATTGTAGTCCATACTTCTGAATATGTTGCGCTCATTGCTGCTGAAACATCTTCTACAACTCCGCTTATTTTATATCTGTCTCCATTTATAGTTAGTTCTCTTCCTGCTACATTCGTAGATCCATAAACGGCCTTTGCTGTAGATTCACATATTACAGCACATCTATTATTAGCCTCTATGTCAGCTTCAGTATATGGTCTACCACTAATAAAGTTGAAAGTGAAGACTTTCCAAAATCCACCATTCGTATGTGTCAGATCTATAGATATGTTGTCTTTGCCTTTTGGCATATTTATGACATACCCTGAACCAGAATTTGAATATCTTCCTTCAATAGCAATATCTTTTACACCTTTTATATTTCCAAGTACTTTGCTACATAGTGAGTAAGATAGATTTCCGCTATTATGAGAATTTTGATTTTCTATTTTATCAATGCATTTAAATACCAATGTGTTATTCCTGTTGTTTTCAGGATATATTGGAGCAAACTTTATGTAATATATGATGAATACAATCATGATTAATGCTACAGATAACCCTGTACCCATTATATATATAAAAGAGTATAATTTGTTTTGTTTAATCAGCGTCAATGCCTGACGAATATATATTTTTATCATATTATATGAATGTTAGTTCTTAAGCTTCAACTTATTCTTATCTTTGTAGTCATTCATGTCACTTACTACGACTTTGTCGCCAGGCTTTAATCCACTTAAAACTTCAACATAATCAAATCCAGCTTCGCCCAATTTAACCTTGCGTTTCACAATCTCTCCATTGCTGTTGGCAACAAACAGACTATATGTGCCGGGACCAGTGTAGTATGCACTGTTAGCTATTCTCATAACATCACTCTTAACGGAGTTGATAACGTAGATGTCGGTATTCAGACCGGAGCGAAGAACACTGTTGTGGTCATCTTTTAGCTGGACAGTAAAGTTGATAACTCCATTCTTTGATAGAGGAGTTACACTACTTATGGTTCCATTAATAGTCTTACCGCCAATTTTGACAATAGCTTTTCCACCAACAGATATTTTATCACCATAAGAATCGGCAATTTCTCCTGTTATCTTGAAATGGCTTAGATCAGAAACTACAGCCACTTGTTCTCCTTGGGTTATTTGTGATCCTATCTGATTGTTTATGTATGTCAAAATAGCTTTGCGTGGCGCACGTATCTTTGCATCTTCAAGCGTACGTTTTATTTCTCCGAGCGACTTTATAAACATATCTAAATCAAGTTTTTGAACTTTATATTCTGCTGCACTTGAAAGACGCTCGTTTATTAATTGCTTCTTTTGTTGTTCCAATTCTATGCGTGCAACATTATAGTTCATCTCCTTCTGGTGTACGTTGTCTCTTGTACTTGCTCCAATACTGTCAAGATATCTTTCACTGTGCATTTCTACTTTCATTCTATTTAACTTCATTTGTGCTACACGAATCTGCATAGCCAAATCAGTAAGTTTTGTATTTTGGTCTACTTTTAATTGCTGTAATTTAGATATTCTCATTTGCTCATCATCCTGACCTTTCTTATAATCAGTTTCGGCTGATTGTAAATCAAGCTTTAGAATAGGTGTTCCTGCATCAACTGCGTCTCCACTCTTCTTATAGGTTTCTATAATTCTTGAATTTATTGGAGAGTTAATAATCTCTTCAAAGATAGGAACAACTTTTCCACTTGCGTTAACACTGACCTCAATAGTACCACGGTCTACGGTTGAGAAAATCAAATCAGCACGGTTTACACTTTGTCCGAGCCATTTTTCTACACCGATGAAGCAAGTAAAAATGATAAGTACAATTGCTGCCGCACGAATGATTCTTTTCTTTCGGCGCTTTTTGATTTCTTCTTTTGGTATTTCTCTGTCCATAGTTTTATATTATTTACTGCCTATTTATAAGCAAGGCCCGTGCCAAGAAACTAATGTGTTGATTATCAGTGTGTTAGTATAAATGCATAGTGTCCGATAATGAACACTTCGTTCATTATCGGACATTAATAGCATCGCATAAGTTGTGAAAGTTGACTTTATAGATGATAGTATTACATCGTTTCCGATTTTTTACCTGGGCAATTACTCTCTTGCAAACGAAAGATCTAGTAATATAAAATTTAATAATATAAGTTTCCTCTGGTTTTGAGACACAATAAAAAAAACTTTTTTTTGATTTTCTAATGCTGTTTCCTAAATGATTTTGCCAAACGCATTGTTATACAATATGTTAGCTAATGTATATAAGTCCGTTCTTATACATTTTAGGGAGTGATTAGGCCCTAATCACTCTGTTGTCCTACATGCTTTACCGAGTGATTAGGGCCTTATTACTCAAAGACGCACCGAAAAAGGTGATTTTATATTTGCTGTACTTCATACATTTTTACCATAATAGGAGTTGATTATAAACATTCATAGTTATATTTACTGAATCACAATACATTGTTTTAAAGCCGATATTGATTATCATTATCGTTTTTGAAATTCCTTACGGAAAAGGTTGACATATCGAAATGTTTTATAAACCAGTTTCGTTTCCAAATTTCAATTACAAAGAGAAATGAGATTTCTATATTCACAATCCCATGAAAGACATCATTGTGATTTGCTTTACTGATGAAAACATGTCCTAATGGACCAAACAAAAAGCGACTTTTGTATTGCGATTAGGGGAAAATCCACTGTTTTTAGTACTAAAACGTGCTTATCATGTAGGAAAGATGTAGGATAGGGTACTAATATACATGGGTTAAATTGCTGATTAATAGCAGCTTAAGTCAAAAATGTAGGTAATGTAGGTTGTTTTTCTTTTTTCTGGGTTTATTGTCTATTTATGGTGGATATTCTCCCCTAAATTGACAAATATTTTTAATGTTTTAGACTCCTAAAAGATTTACATACATGTCTTCATTGATAAAAAAATACCCTTTGATTATTACAACCAAAGGGTACCATATTTCAACTATTAAACCTAACCCGTATTAAAATTTAAATTCTTTAGGTAGAACAGGCATTGCGCCATTTTGAGTACATACAAAAGCACTTACGCTAACTGCTAGTTTATGAGCTTCTTCTACAGACTTTCCACTAAGTATAGCTGCACAGAAACTTCCTGTAAACGAGTCGCCTGCACCAACTGTATCGGCAACCTCAACCTTTGGAGTTGGCTGATAAGACACCTTACCTGGGGTAAACACATAACTACCATTTACACCGCAAGTTAGCACAAGCATATCAAGATTATATTTGCCTAGTATTAGGAAACACTTATTTTCAATATCTAGACCAGGATAGCCAAACATGCGACCAATTATTACAAGTTCCTCATCATTGATTTTAAGCATGTTGCAACGTTTCAGTGATTCCTGAATCACCTCCTTTGTATAGAATTGTTGACGCAAGTTGATATCAAAGATCTTCATACAATCAGCAGGTGTTGCATCAATAAATTTATGGATAGTCTCACGGCTAACCACATTTCGTTGGGCTAATGAACCAAAACATACAGCACGAGCATTGCGAGCAATATTTTCAATAGACTTTGTAAAAGGAATATTATCCCATGCCACGTTCTCCTTAATATCATACGTTGGAACACCATCTGCATCAAGTTCCACCTGTACCGTACCTGTAGGATAAGGCACACGAGGCATCTCATACTTCAGATCTTTTTCTTCCAACTGTTTAATAGTCTCTTCTGCCAGAGCATCCTCACCCAGAGCACTCACTGCAACTGAATTTAAACCAAACTGACTAGCATGGAATGAAAAGTTGGCAGGAGCTCCCCCCAATTTCTTACCTTCTGGAAGTACATCCCACAGTGCTTCACCCAGGCCGACAACATAGCGATTATCTTTTTCCATTTTATTGTTTTACGTTTTTAATATAAGTAAATAGATATATTACCCCAATAGCCATAATAGCGACGGCTCCTACTTGACCAATAGCATCACTGGCAAATCCCATTAGTAAAGGGAAGATAGTACCTCCAAAAAGCCCCATGATCATCAGTCCTGAAACTTCATTTTTCTTATTAGGAACGCTCAAAAGAGCTTGTGAAAATATGATGGAGAATACATTAGAGTTGCCATAACCTACTAGTGCAATAGCTACATATAGTTCTATCTTGCTGTCACCAATAAACATGCCAATCATTGAAAGCGCCATCATGGCGATAGATATCAAAAAGAAAGTTTTAGACTTAATCACACGTAGGAAATAACTTCCTGTTAAGCAACCAATTGTACGGAATATGAAGTATAATGATGTAGCAAAGGCAGCATCATTTAGCGTCATTCCAAGGCGCTCCATCAAAATTTTTGGAGCAGTGGTGTTGGTACCTACATCAATTCCTACATGGCATATAATACCAAGGAAGCTCAGTAACACGATTGGTTTCCCCAATAACTTTAGGCATTCTGAAAATGTAGAAGCCTTACCATTAATCTTTTCTTCTTTAATAGGAGTAATACTCAGTAACAATGAGGCTAGGACACCAATGAACATATAGATAGGGAATAGCACTCGCCATCCAAGTCCAAACGACGGAATCGTTGCCATAGCACCCCACATCGCAATATATGGAGCCATAAAGGAAGCGATAGCTTTTACAAACTGTCCAAATGTTAGAGTTGAGGCTAGATTGCTACCACCAATCACTTCTGAAACCAATGGATTTAGTGATGTCTGCATCAGTGCATTGCCAATTCCTAGCAATGAGAATGAGATGAGCATAATAGTAAAAGTCTCACCAAAAAGAGGAAGAAGCAATGAAGCTAAAGTCACGATGAGTGATAACAAAACAGTGTTTTTTCTACCTATTTTATTCATCAGCATACCAGTAGGTACTGAGAAAATAAGGAACCAGAAGAACACCAGTGATGGAAAAATGTTAGCAGTGCTATCATTCAGTGCCAAATCCTCCTTAACATAGTTAGAGGCAATGCCCACTAAGTCGACAAATCCCATTGCGAAGAAACACAGCATGACAGGGATAATCGTTAGTCTTATATTTTTACTCATAGGTATAATTTTTTGCTTTTTAGTTATTCGATTTGCAAATATAGTGTATTTCTATTTTACATTTTATAAATGGCATATTTTATTTTGCCCTTCTTCACAATTTTATTGTAAGGAGTGGTTGGAAATACGAGGTTAGTCATAGCCATTTTTCCTTCAGCATCAAACACTTCTATGCTACTGTTGTCAATGAATATTCTGAGCTGTTTTAATTTTCCATAAACAGGGGCTGTTGTCGTTACAGGGAAAGCTTCACTGAAATCAACCTTACCACTTTTGGTACGGTCCATGGAGAAGGTTCGCTTACCTTCGTTGTAATTGAATACTACTTTCTCACCTTTGTCGTTGTATAATGTTACAGATGAAGAACCTTTAATGTTAAGCACAAGTTCACATGCATTTGATAGTTGACTTTGCTTCTTACCATGCATGGCAATAAGTTCTTTTGATGGGATTACACCGCAATAGGTCTGTCCTTCGTATTCGAAGAGGTCAAGATCGCGAGAAATAGAGTTGGCTGAGCGATATTGGGTGGTCGGAGTCTGAGCAGCATACTGCCAATTGTTCATCCAAGCCATAGCAACGCGGCGTCCATTAGGAGCATTGTCGAATGTAACAGTAGCATAGTGATCCTTTCCGTAATCCATCCATTTTGTAACATCAGGGGCACTCTCACAAGTGAACTTATGACCATCAAAATCACCTATAAAGTATTGCGTTGCGCTACCACCGAAAGGGCCACCAGGATTGATATTACAGATAAGCATCCACTTTTCCTTATTTGTGCCACGCACTTTTAACTTCATCAAATCAGGACACTCCCAAACGCCACTATGATTTCCATAGCCATGACCAAACGAACTCTCAAACTTCCAATCTTTCAAATTGTCTGAAGTGTAGATATTCATCTCCTGACCAGCAGCAAGAATTAAGTTCCACTTATTGATATCATCGTTCCAAAATATGTGAGGATCGCGAAAATCAGGAACGTTGCTAGTTATTACAGGATTGGCGGCATACTTAGTGAAGGTTTTGCCATCATCGGTTGAGAAAGCTAGACTCTGAGTTTGATTTTCACCAGCCGATGTGTACATTGCTACAATAGCATCCTTGCCAAAGCCTGCAGTATTCTTTTTATCCACAACGGCAGAACCACTGAATATAGTTCCAAGAGCATCTGGCTCAATGGCATCTCCCTCGTATTTCCAATGGACAAGATCTTTTGAACTAGAGTGTCCCCATGTCATATTCTCCCATAGTGAGCCATAAGGGTTATGCTGGAAATAGAGATGCCATGTGCCATCCTTATAAAACATTCCATTAGGATCATTCATCCAACCATAAGCAGGGGTATGGTGATATTCTGGACGGAATTTTTCGCGATTAGCTATAACGAATGTATTTGAATACTTGATCTGCTTCCAGCAAGCCCACTCTTTGATAGCTCCCTCGTTACGAATATTGCCATTAATATGAATATCTAGAAGAAGTTCATGACCAGCAAATTCACTCAAGTCGAGAGGTACATAGTAGTCTGCATATTCAGAAGCCAGACGAACATTAATTGCCTTTACTTGATTATTGTTGGCAAGAACCTTAACGTTGCTCATTTCGGCACGATCCTCAACAGGTAATAATAAGTAGCGATAATTCTTTGTATCTAAACGATATAGTACGTGATTGCTAGAAAGAAACATGATCTTATCCTCTGCATGGACAGTGGATAAGACTGTCATGCAGAAGATAAATAATAGTAATCGTAAGCTCTTCATAAATTTTATTTCTCTGTTGTTTGTTATTAGTATTGGCTTACTGTAAGATTTGAAATGGTGATATTTCCTCCGTAGCTGTTTATGCTCCAGCAGTTCTTTGGAATTCCATATATGCGCTGAGTATAGGAACAAACATCATTGATATACATCGTAACAACACTGTTATCGTTGTAGATTGTAATATTGTAAACATTGTCGGCTGGTCGAGCAAACAGATAACCATCAATCCCTTCTATAAATCCCTTTGCATCAGCACCTTCTTCCAAGAAGTTAACTTTACGACTATCCTCATTTTCTGGATTTATGACCATAGTATAATACTTCTTTACATCCGTTGAACGAACCAAAGATATACCGAACTTGTCCAAATTACTACTGGTCTTAACAGTGAAAGAAATCTTATTATGAGTGCCTAAACGATTGAAAAGAGCATAAGCACTATCGCCAGAGATAGTATAGTTTCCATTTGAACCATTTACTCCCTTTTGAGCCATTACGGAAACAGTCTGTGGCTTGTTGTATTTAGCATCAATAGCATCAACCTTACCGAGTGTAAGGGTTCCATCAGTATGTTGGATGATTTTGTGGCAAACGAGTGCACCACTCCAATTAGGCTCTTTATCTCCTACATTAATATTCTTATCCCAAACACTAGCCCCACTACGGTACGGACACCATCCCCAAAGATAACGATCAGTACCGTTTGATGCTGTTTTTCCTGCATACAAGGCACGGCTATCAAGCACACCTTCGTGACCATCCTTTGGCCAGTTTGCACCTGGATCTCCAAAGCAAGCCTTTAAGCCTTCAAAGCTCTTGGCCATCATATATTTCACTTTGCGACTCCATGTAGTCTGATAGCCCTCACTGTAAACAAAGTACCACCAGTCACCCATTTTGAATACGTCTGGACATTCACACATACGATCCCAGATAGCATTGAATGAACTATTAAACGTCCAGTTCTTCATGTCTGTAGAAGTGAAGTCTGCAAACTTTGGATCCCCATTGCGCGTTGCAATGATCATGTGGTAGGTGCCATTATCCTCAAAGATCTGAGGGTCGCGAAAATCCTGACTTGAGAGATTAAAGTCAGCCCCCTTTAATGACCATGCATTATCGCGAGTCCATGTTTTGAAGTCGCTTGATGTAGCACGCATTACTACCTCTGTGTTCTCGCAATTTGGGTTATGACCAGTGTAATAGATGTAATATAAACCATCAAGTTTATTGTAGTAGCAACATCCTGTACCTAGTGCAGCATCCTGTTGATAATCGTTTGTGCCTACAGATAGAGTTTCGCCCAATGACTTATAGTTAGCACCATCTTTGGTCTCAACTGTCCAGATAGGGTGATAGCAGAAGGATTTGTTGTTATCAAAGTCTTGCAAATAAAGAATTTTGAAATCGTTAGCTTTCTCATCATAGAAAGGCATTGGATCACCAACACGACCAAGAGATGGCTTGTAATAAGTTGAAAAACTAGCCTCCTCTGTTGAATTAAAGAACTCTGTTGTTTCTGCCCAATTCTTTTCAGGATCACCTTTATATGTATCTTCGCTGCATGCTGTCATCGTTAAGGCTGATAGCGCAATTGTGAATAAATATATCATCTTTTTCATAATTTTGAATTTTTCTGGAACGTTACTTCATTAAGTAATTGAATGCATTACTAGTCATCGTACCGACATTGTCGTGATAGTGAGATATGTAAGTCGTTGGTGACCACCAGTCGAAACATCCTGTACCAAAGCAGATGATGCCACCCTTACCAAAAGTACCATTAGCAGCAGGAGCCTCCCATACAGAGATAGCACCATCGCCACCATTACCAAGAATACGACCACCTGTGAGATTAGTCCACTTGTTGTGACCTACAATATAGTTACCTCCTGCATTGTCATAGTCTCCCCACATTCCCCACTGAGATGTACAGTTTGAAATGGTGTAACCTGCATCTGTGGTCTTAACCTCGCCATCCTTCAGAATCATGTTCTTCCACAACGGATGATTAGCATCTTTCATGAGGAATCCCCACTCACCACCAGCATTTATAACGCCACCACCGTCGTCGCTGGCACCCCAACAGTTATTAGCGCAACGTTTATCCTTAATAGCACCTAGTTCAGCAGCGAAGTTAACTGCAGCACGGCTAAGAATAAATGCACCACCATTATTGTAATAGTCTGTAAGAATATTGATTGCACCCATTGCTGTTGATGTCGCTGCACTTTCAAAGTCACCGATAGTCTCAGAAGGTTGGTTTTGCCAATGCCACCAGATAACCTTACACTTTGAGAGGTCTACATTTCCTGCTTTCAGTTCATCCCAACTGACAAACATTGAGTTTTCAATATTGGCTAGCATCCACTTACAAGCTTCCTTCTCTTCGGGAACAAGTTCGTCCATTGTTGTGGCTTTAGCAGAACCAAGGAAGATCGCTTCAGGAGCCGAAACCGTTTTGATTGTTGCCACGTATGTAGCAGTTGCTGTGTTGTCTGTAACTGTGTATGTAACCGGTTCTGTGAAGTCGGTCTGGACACCGCTTAGAGGATTTATCCTTGCATCCTCACTGTAGATGATAGTAGGAATTGCTTTTTTTATATCTACAGTTGATGGTAGAAATGCTGTTATAGTATGATCCTCCTCATTAATGCTAGCTTTATAGGTATCGTTAATGATAAACGATTTGATTTTAGCCTCATCGTTTTTCACATTAACAGTCCAGTCTAGATAGAGATCGCCTTTCGTAATGTGCATCACCTTTGCATCAGTGAAGTCTACAATATCACCCGAAGCAATGTTTGACTTAGCTCCATCAGATATATTCAGACTGGTAATCTTCATGGCAGACTTATCTTTGAAGTCTACGGGTACTTTAACCTTTACAGTGCGAGTTGCGGGATCAACAAGACCCTCATATTTGTCATTAAGTACAAGTGATTTTACAGCACAGTCGCCTGTGAGCTGCAAGTCGCTATAATTGTCGTTGCTACATGCTGTAAATAGTAAGATAGTAAGAAGACAAAATGGTAAGCCCCCAATTGCAATCAGTGCCTTTATATATATATTATTATTCATAATTGTAATCTTTAAACTTTAAGTACTAATCTCAAAAAAATTACCACTTTCCGACATTCTGAGTGTAGTGCCCGTTAGAAGAAGAATATTGTGTATGCGGAATTGGCAGAAACTCATTCTTATCTGCTGTAAACTCAGCATCATTAAGGAATGTCACACGCTCTTTTTCCTTGGCGAAATAGTTATTAAGAACTGGTGCTGCTTCACCCCAGCGAACGAGGTCAAAGAAACGCTCACTCTCCATAGCAAACTCCAAACGACGCTCCATCTTTACAATTTTAATGGCATCTTCTTTAGAATAGCTACCCGTGTAGTTCTTACAGTAGAAGTGAACACCATACTTATTTGGATAGTCTGCTATCATTTGTGTAGAACCTGCAGCACGAGTACGAATCTGGTTAACCAGTCTTATAGCTTCGGTAGAATTTCCTAATTGAGCCTCTGCTTCAGCACGCTCTAGTATAACGTCAGCGTAGCGGAAAACGATACGGTTCATAGAGCTAGCCCAGTAAGAACCATGGATGAGATATGTACCGATAAGTGCAGGATCAACATTCTGCTTTAACGTTACATTGTAGCCATAGAGACCACCTGAACGACTCCATGCTGATGACTGATCCATAATGAATTTCTTATTGAACATATATGGAAGTCCTGTCATGCCCACAGTTAGAAACAAACGTGGATCGGCATTATCGGTCTTCATTTCATAGTTCTTGTCATTGAAAGAATCTATCATTGGAAGACCGTTAGCATCGGTCTTAAATGCATTTACAAGATTTTGTGAAGGTTTATAGAAGTCACAACCGCCGTTGGTTACATCAGGAATGTTTGGCACGATAAGACCGTAGCTCCAATTGAGATTACCATATGTGGAACCATCGTTGCGTGAGTATTGTATAGCCCAGATAGACTCTATACCATTTTCATATTGATCTTCAGGACGGAAATTATTATGGATATCACTCTCTAATCCATAGCCACCAGCTGTATAAATAGCAGGGGCAGTATATTCAAGCACCTTTTTTAGGTCGTCTTCATTAATTGAAGTCACTTTGTTTGATGTAGGGTCATCTTGATGATATGCCTTATATAGATAAACCTTTGCAAGAAAAGCTGCAGCTGCAGCCTTTGTTGGACGTCCTTTGTCTGCTTGGGTTACAGGCAAAACATTATATGCCTCTTCGAGCTCCTTAGCTATGATTGCCCAACCTTGATCGTTGGTATACTCTGTGTTAGAAAGCTGATGATATTCATCATAGGTGAGGTCTGATCGCATAACAAAGGGTATGTTTTTGTAGAGACGCTTAGCCAGAAAATGACCATAAGCGCGCAAAAATTTCATCTCTGCCAAACGCTCATTCTTCAAAGAATAAGAATCATCTGCTGCCTCAAGAGTTCCAATTGCAGTATTCACACGTGAAATAGCATTATAGATACGCACCCACATATCATTAATATTCCAATTGGTGGTTAGCACACCCTTTTCAACTTCAAGCTGATGGAAAACGTCACCATCATTAGTTGTTGATCCACCCTTATAGGCATCATCCGAACGAACGTCATAGTTCCACATAGAGAACGATGAGTTGATATCTTCTGCTGTTGTGAAAATGGCATAGGCAGAAGTAACCATGTTATCAATATACTCTGATTTAGTTACTTCCTTGTCAGATAGCGTCCCTTGCGGTACTTGGTCGTCAAGGAATGCATTGCAACTATTTAAAAGTAAAAGGGATAAGGTTAAAGGTAAAGTTACTGCTGCTTTCTTGACCTTTGTATATAAATTTCTTGATTCCATAATTGTGTTTTTAAACTATTATTCAATATTTAGTCGTTTAAAAAGAAACGTTAAGACCGAATGTCAGATTAAGAGGAATAGGATAACCAAATAGCGCATTCTCTGGATCTACGCCAGTGAACTTGCGACTCTTGATAGTGAGCAAGTTTTGCGCAGAGAAATACATACGAATCTTAGTCATACTGATCTTCTTTACTAAAACATCAGGGAGACTGTAGCCAATCTCAATGGTGCGAAGTTTGATAAACGAACCATCTTCAACGTAGTAAGAAGAAAAACGTTTTTCGTTGTTGTTGTCGTATATTGACAGAGCTGGGATTGTTGAACTTGGATTAGTTGGAGTCCAGGCATCAAGAACACGATCACCCTTATTAAGGAATGGAACGTTAACACCAGCCCAGAGGTCGGTCTGCACCTTATAACCACCATTGGTATCATCACCAGGACGTACGGTCGTCAGTACATCAACATTTTGAACACCCTGCCAGAACATAGTGAAGTCAAAACTTTTATACTGAAGATAGAAATTTAAACCATAGGTAAAGGCTGGTGTTGGATCATAAATCCATGTTTGATCGTCGGTTGTAATAACGCCATCATGATTAAGATCTTTGAAGCGCATACGACCAACAGCAGCACCGTCTTGTTTTGCATGGTCGTCAACTTCTGCTTGATTCTTGAATATGCCATCATAAACATAACCAACATAAGAGTTCATTGGATGACCAACAACGCTGAATACACCACTACCACCAAATGTTCCTGCTGCAGCAATAGTCTCTGGAAGTTTGGTTACTTCGTTGCGGTTGGTTCCAATATTGCCAGTCAAATCATAGTTGAATGCACCCGTGTTGCCGCGATAACCTATATTAAACTCAACTCCCTTGTTGAGCATCTCACCAGCATTGATCCACATGGAACTTCCTTCACCCATAATACCAATACCTGGCATGTTTACAAGTATGTCAGAGGTCTTCTTGCGATACCACTCAAAACTACCATAGAGTGAGTTCTTGAAGAATCCAAAGTCAAGACCTAAGTTGGTTTGTGTAGTAGTTTCCCACTTAATATTGTCGTTGCCAAGCTGATTGCGCTTGAAACCAGAGCTCAACGGCTGTCCACCGTTAGTACCTGCTATATCATAAGATGTACCATAGCTCTGACCACCAAAGTTAGCCTCTCCATAGTTAGAAACATAAAGAGTGTAGCGAGCATAGTTGTTTATGTCCTGATTACCTGTTTGTCCCCAGCTAGCACGAAGCTTAAGGTCTGAAAGCCATGAATTTGAAACTTCTTGCATGAATTTCTCCTGGCTGATGCGCCAACCTACGCTTAAAGATGGGAATGTACCGTAGCGATTGTTCTTGCCAAAGCGGCTTGAACCATCACGACGAACAGTAACACTAGCCATATATTTGTCGGCATAGTTATAGTTAATCTTTCCAAAGAAAGACGCTAGTGAGAAACCATCACCAGAACCAAATGCCTGTTGATCGCCTACACCTGCATCTGCCCACATATAGTCAGGTGTGTTTACTGCAAAGCCATAACGCTTTCCACCAAACCAAATGTCATCCTGACGATTAAGCTCAATACCAAGCAGTGCGTCAGCACGATGTTTACCTATTTCAAGATTATAGGTTGCAACGGCATTCCACATCCAGCTCATCCAGTGCTCTTGTTTAGCCTCAACGGCATTGTCTTTGTTACTCACATTACCGTTTGGGATAGGATATGTAAAGAAACGTTGTTCCTTTTGAGCATAGTCAATACCTGCAGTAGTTCGTATAACGAAATTCTTAGTGATGTTGAAGTTCAAATGAACGTCACCAAACATACGCCAATATGTATATCTATTGTCTTTATTTCGGTTAAGAACTTCAACAGGATTCTCGCGGTCTGCGAAACTACCTGTAAGGTTAGCATATTCCCCTAGGGTATTATAAACAGGGAATGTTGGATTATACTGAAGTACATTACCTAGAAAACCATTTGGTTCTGCGACTTCAGATGTACGGTTGATGGTAAGATTCTCACCAATGGTGAGGAAGTTGCCCAATAGTTTATATTCTGTGTTTACGCGTCCTGAAATTCGGTTGAAGTCAGTGTCCTTAATAACACCAAGGTTCTTGTAGTAACCAAGTGAAAAATAGCTAGACCCCTTATCGTTACCGTTACTAATGCTGACGTTATAGTTCTGAATAAGACCTGTGCGTGTAGTTTCGTCCATCCAGTTGGTATCTGATGCAGGAATAGTTCCAGCTGCATCAAGATATTTCTGCATCGTCATGCCATTCAGCTGAGGATTACCATGTTCATCGTAAGCCCAGTCAAAATGATAACCTACAGAGTTGTTATTTGGATCAAGACCATCGTTGACATTAGCCTGCCAGAAAGCCTGTCCCCACTGCTTGGCATTTAGCACCTTCATGCGGTTAGCATACATTGAAGCAGCTATACTAGTATCAAGGTTAACTTTAGCCTTACCGTCTTTACCTTTTTTTGTTGTTATGATGATAACACCATTGGCAGCACGTGAACCATAGATAGAAGCTGATGCTGCATCTTTTAATACTTGAATGCTCTCAATATCATTGCCATTAAGTTCGTGCATACCCGACTTTGTTGGTACACCATCAATAATATAAAGAGGATCATTGTTGTTAAGCGTTCCATTACCACGAATACGTACCGTAGCTGCACCTGAAGGAGAACCATCGGCAGAAATATCCATACCAGGAACACGTCCCTGCATCGCTTTGATTGGGTTGTTTTCGTTTTGCTTGGCAATGTCTTTTACACTAACAACAGAGACCGCACCTGTAAGATCGGCCTTGCGTTGTGTTGTGTAACCTGTTACCACAACTTCATTCAGGTCGTTACTGGCTTCCTGTAGTGTAACCTTCATTCCATCTAAAGCTGTAACTTCTTTAGTCTTATAGCCAATGTAAGAGATGATTAGAGTTGCATTCTTTCCAACAGAAAGTTTGAAGTTACCATCCATGTCGGTAACCGCACCATTAGTCGTACCTTTCTCCATCACTGTGGCACCGATAACAGTTTCTCCAGTAGAATCAAATATCGTTCCACTCACATTAATCTTCTGTGCGCTTGCTGCAACACACACCATCATGAGAATAAGGCTCATGAGGATTTTTGACAGATTTCTCATTCGAAACGTTTTTAGTTAATAGATTATTTGCGAAATTTATCTTCCGCAAATATACTTTGGCTTAGCAACAAACACTTTCTAAAATCGTTCGAAGGTTGCAACAATTGTTGCATGTAACAATTATTACCTTTTTAGTTTATTTTCTTACATCGGTAGGATAAATATCATATTGCTTCTTAAAGCATGAAGAGAAATAGCTTGGGGTGCCAAACCCTACCTTATATGAGATTTCAGAAATTGTCATGTCGCTGTTTAAAAGTAGAGAATAGGCTTTCTGTAAACGAATCTTTCTTAATAGCTCTACAGGAGATAATCCTGTGAGAGCTTTAACCTTTCTATATAATTGAACACGACTCATATTTAGTTCTTCACCTAGATCATCCATCTTCAGATGTGCATCTGATATGTGCTTATCTATAGCATCCTTCAGAGCGTCCATGAATCGACGATCAGGAGTGCTTTCTTGCTCAATATGTACTTCTTGTGTTATTGTTTCTGTCTTTGTCTCTTTCTCGCTAAACAACTTTCGCAGTTGTATTCGGCTTTGTAGGAGATTATTTATTCTTGATATCAGGAACTGAGCATTAAATGGTTTTATAATGTATGCATCTGCACCATGTTCAAACCCCTCTATCTGCTGCGACTCTGCACTTCTGGCAGTAAGCATTATTACAGGAATATGACTTGTGATGCAGTCTTCTTTTATCTGTTTGCAGAATTGTAGACCATCCATAACTGGCATCATCACGTCGCTCACAATCAAATCGGGCACGCTCTCGCGAGCAAGTTGTAATCCACTCTGTCCATCTGAAGCCTCAATTACATAGTAACTTTGTGCCAGCAATATACGCAGATATTTGCGCATGTCAGCATTGTCATCAACAATGAGCAATGTTGGTAATTCTTCACTGTCAGTTCTAAGTAATAGGTTTGTATGACCTTCCTGAACATCATCACGATTTTGCTGTACCTCAGAATTAGCTAACATGGCATTGTCGTCAGCAATAGCAGCATCCACTTCCTTGCGGAAGTTGATAACGTTTGATACCAATCCGTCCAATTGTGCCACGTTACGATTTAAAATATTCAGCAACTCACGATCGTTACCCTTAAGGTCATTATTTTCTGAAAGAGACTTCAGTGGTCCTGTGATTAATGTGAGAGGTGTCTTCAACTGATGACTGGCATTAGTATAAAATAGTGTTTGTTCCTCGTTCAGTTCACGCATCTTATCGCTTGCCTTGCGATATTTGCGATTCGATCGCTTAATAGCCTTAATAGCCTTAATGATAAATAATAGTGCTATCAGAAGCAGAAAAATTGCTACAACGGAAATATAAAGTACGCTGCGCTGCAAATTATAAAGTCCCAGATAGTTTTCCAGCTTGTTTTGAATAGTAACAAGATAGTTATTCTGCTTCATAAGCAGGTTGGTACTTATAATGATGTCGTTAACATTTTGTGGAGTAACAACAAAACTCTGAATTGTAGTATTGCGCTCATAATGCTTATGATCTAAAATATTCAGTGCCAATTGAATAATCTCTTCACCGTGAGTTGGATATATATAGGTACCCGTAAGTACACCATTTTTCATTTGCTCTAGTCCACCATCTTTACCTGGCAGTCCATCAATTCCCAGAAACTTTATTGTTTTTTCCTTACCGAGTTCCTTTGCAGCCTTGAAAGCTCCTACTGCATCAATATCACTGTGACAGAAAACAATATCCACTTGTTTACCAGACTTTAGATATTTTTTCATCTGGCGATAGCAGTCTTCAGGAGTCCAATCGCTTTCTGTATTAAAATAATCAATATTAGTTTGTTTTTTGATAACGTTACAAAAACCATCATGACGATCTTTAGCAGGAGACATCGTCATTGGACCTGTTATTTCCCAAACAATAGGTTTGCGTCCTTCAGTCTTCACATCTCCGTCTCTAATCATGCTTAGGGTATAGTTGGCTATTTTTCTACCTGCTTCAACATTATCACCACCTATGTATGCTGTGTAGTTATTACTCTTACTTTTACGATCGAATAATACTATTGGGATGTTCTTTTTCTTAGCCTTGGCAAGTGATGGCTCCAGTTGAGTATATTCGTAAGGAGATACTATCAATAAATCAACACCGGCATCAATAAGACTATCTATTTGTCTTACTTGTAGCTTTGGGTCGTTATAACAATTGGCAATATTTATTTTTGCCTCACTGTCATACAGATGTTGAGCTGACAGCATTTCGTTGTTTATCTTCTCTCGCCATTCACCACTAGAACATTGCGAAACGCCAATCTCATAGGATTTGTGTTTCGTTGTACATGCAGATAAAACTATTGCAGCAATAATTAAATTGTAAATGATATATTTTTTCATGAACTTCTGCGATTTAAGTCGGCCGATTATATTAATCGGGTTCAAATTTAGCAATTATTTTGAAAGTATCAATCTATTTTTGTAAAAAAGCGGCTTAAACTTCAAAAGCTTTTTATAATACATGCTATGGTACTTAACTTGTTGAAGCAATTACTCTCTGTTGCCGAAACACCTTAGTTTGGGAAAGTTGACTCAGAATGTAATATTTTTCAAAATTAATAGTTATCATGTTCTTTTGTTTATAATTTATATTTGTACTTCACCAACATGTTTACTAAGGTGGGAGGGCTTAAATAAAATGAACCAAAGATATATCATAATTGTAAAGATTAGCATATATTTTTAACAGTTATATAAAATGGCTATTTCTCTATAGATAAAAACTATAATAAAAAGCTTGATAATCAAAATAATAATGTTTATCTTTGTCACAGAGCTTTGAGATAATACAGCTACGATGTGTAGCGTATATATAAGGTTTGAATCGTTTATATATCGCCGAACGATAAGTATATCAGTAATGATATTAATAATGGCGACTTTTTAATAATTAAAAAGAATTACAATTATGAAATGGAGTAAAGATTTTATGAGAGATCAGGATTTTGGACTTTTAGTTCTACGTTTGTCAACAGGAGGATTGTTGCTTTTCCATGGATTCTCTAAATTAATAAATGGTGTAGGACCTATCGGTGAAATGCTTACAGCAATGGGATTACCATCATTTATCGCCTATGGAACACTACTTGTAGAACTTGTAGCAGCAATGTTTATTGTATTTGGTTTATGGACTCGTGCTGCAGCTGTTGCTGTTGCGTTTAACATGGTAATTGCAATACTCATGGTACATGTAAGCCAGATTTTCACACTATCACCTCAAGGTGGTTGGGCTATAGAATTGCCAATGCTTTATCTTTTACCAGCTCTTGCACTGGCATTCACAGGAGGCGGACGTTATGCCATAACCCGTAATGACATCTTTTCATAATATCCTAAAGTGCATTCTATTACTTTACCATCGCTAAAGAAATTATGATTATTGCAAATAATAAAAAGCGTATAACTCATTGAGTTACACGCTTTTTATTGTTTAATAGTGGATTTATATTTTATTTCTCAGCGTACAATTCTTTCATGATGGCATTGCCCACCACATCCCGATAATGCGCTTTATCATAAAAATAATGGTAATTGCGATATTTAGAGTGAATATTATCAGAAAAGTCCACTACATTTTTATCACCAAATATCTTTTTTAGTGTCGCGATATCTTTAGGATTCATCTGTTTGGCATTGAAAGTGGGGCCGATAGCTATTTTTACATTCGCTCCATGGCGTTGGCAAATATGTCTTATTTGTGTTAAACAGGATATACTTTCCGTCTTAATAATTGGAGCATAAGTGAACGCAGTATAATGTTCCTTAGGCCATGACTGATTTTGCCAATATTTCTCCCCATTTTTCTTTATTGCATCATCCTGACATAACACTGCATCATTTGTTATTGAATTTCGTATCCGTCCATCGTTATTGATAATTCCATTCATGGTTTTATCGTCATATTCATGGAAAATCCTATATCTAAGATACGGGATTAGAAACATAGGCGTACAGAATCCCTGGAAATAATCCATCTGATATTTTATTTCGCTCTGTCCTGTTACCTCTGGAGGCATGGAATGCATGATGCCTGGCTGGGGATGGTTTTCTTCAAAGAATTGTTTATCCGCTACGATGAGCACATTTTTTATTTCCTGACCTTTTTCAGAATCAAGAGCTTGCATTTTAAGCAACAAATCGCCTGCTCCTTCATTATTGCTAAACATGCGAAACCCCTTGCCACCTGTATACTTAGACCATTCATTGATGTGGAAAGCTTTGCTGCATGATGTACCCATAATAAACGAATCAAAGTGCATTGACTTCTCATTAGCTTTATATTTATTCCATGAAATAACGCCTTCGCTTAGGGCTACCTCTGGTGCATCATAATCTGTATATTTTCGGATTACCATAAACGGATCACTCATAATATAAAAGATCAATAGTGCTATGAAGGGCAATGGAATGAGTATGCACTTCAGATAGAATACATATATTTTATGTTTCATATAAATTAGAATTGAATATAAATAAAATCCTCAACACCAAAATTTCCATAAAAGAAAATAAGCACAACCAGAACGAAATATAGCGTCCAGCGTACGTATGCCTTTTTAGTTGTTGTCCACTTGATTATATCCTTATGCGAATTAATGTATTCCATTACGAACATTACCACTACGGCTATTCCAAAAGCTATCCACTGATTGTCATTCAGACCGAGGCGAAGCTCCTTTGCATCATTGATGTTGAAATTCAGCAGATGCTGATAAACATAGAATACATCCGACACATTGGACACACGGAAAAAGAGTAGCGACAAGGCAAAGAGCAGATAGGTGCGGATCATCATTAGTGGACGATAAACACGATCTCCTACTTTCGCTCTGAAATGCTCATGCCCTGTCTTTGTTGCCGTTTCATAAATGATGACTAATCCCTGAAACAGTCCATAAAGTGCGAAAGTCCATCCGGCCCCGTGCCATACGCCAATGGTGACGAAGGTCACGAGCAGGGCAAAATAGATACCCCATTTCTTCCATCTCCTCATCTCGGCTGAAACGGGCATGAAAATATAATCACGGCACCAGAATGACAGCGACTGATGCCATCTGCGCCATAGTTCGCCTGTGGAAAGCGAAATGAACGGTCGATCGAAGTTGGGCGACAATCTAAAACCGAACATCGCACCTAATCCAAGTGCCATATTGGTGTATCCCGCAAAATCGGCATATAGCTGGATAGGATAAAGAAGCGTGGCCTGTAGCATCTGAGCGCTAGTGGCCAAATGTACATCATTGAGCACCATGTTCATCGACGGTGCTATGCGGTCGGCTATCACTAGCTTCATGAAAGCTCCCCATGCCACGAGTTTCAGTCCCGCAGTGACATTTTCGTAGTTGAATAAATGTTTTTCCTTGAGTTGCGGCAGCATGTCATAAGCCCGTTCTATTGGACCTGATAGGAATTTCATAAAGAGCAGCATGTACAGCATAAAGTCCATCAGGTCGTCCTCTGGTTCTTCCTCCCAGTTTATTTCTATCAGATATGACAATGCCTGAAAGGTATAGAACGATATTCCCAGCGGGAACAGTGGTGATGCATATCGTGCTGTGAGCCAAATGCCCACTAGTATGGCGATAGATATGGTGAATATCCATGCCCGCCACTTGCTTTCAATGTTTTTATGCAGGAGTTTTCCCGCTTCGAAAGTGAATAATGCGATGCCAATAGCATAAGCCAAATACACTATATGGTAATAGCCTATAAACACCACGCTGGCGGTAAACAACATGAAGTGTTGCCACCGCCGGTTGGTCCTCGCATAGTATAGTGCGAAGACCACCACGATGAATATAGCGAATGGTATTGAGAGAAACTCCATTTGCTAACGTTTATTTACTTTTAGAAACTATTGCGTCGCATAGTGCGCCCACGTTCTTCAGTTTTATTATTTCCCTAAGCTTCAGCTTGATGTTGAATCTGCTTTCTATCTCACTGATAATGGTCATGTTTGTTATCGAATCCCATCGGTCCACATCGTTGGCGGTCATTTGGTAATCGAGTTCAATGTCTTTTTCGTCAAGCACCTCGGCAAATATGCTGCTGAGTGCTTCAAGTGCTTCTTCTTTTGTCATCCTATTATTTCTTTTATTAGTTTTCTGTCTATTTTATTATTTGTATTCTGTGGAAACTTCTTCAGAAAATGTATCTCACGTGGAATCATGTATGAGGGCAATTTAGATTGCAGAAAACTTTTCAATTCAAATCCATTATTACCTTCAGCTTGTTCTACTGCCATCTTTATAGTATTGCCAGAACCACGATCTGTGACCACAGCAACTACAGCCTTTTTTCCGTTATAATAGTTTCTTGCCACACATTCTATTTCGCTTAGTTCCACTCTGTAGCCATTTACTTTCACTTGCGAGTCTTTTCTTCCGTAATATTCTATGTCGCCTAAGGCATCGCAGGCACAGATATCGCCAGTGCGATAGTATCTTGTACCATCGTTAGCTACAAAAAAGGCCTCCTTGTTCTTTTTCTCATCGTTCCAATATCCTTGTGTAAGTTGCGCTCCAGCAAGACAAAGTTCGCCTTTGGCACCAGTAGTACATGGAATCCCCTTATCATCTATTACCATGGTTTTAACTCCAGGCATGGCTTTGCCGATACACACATTACCGTTCGTCTGCTTATCGGAGCAGAAGACGCGCATGCGATAAGCTGTACAATAAATGGTGCACTCCGTAGGTCCATACAGGTTCCATACGCTCGCATTAGGCACACATTCATACCAAGCCTTGGCGTCATCAATATTTAGTGCTTCTCCGCAGAATAATGAATATCGCATCTCGGGAATGCTAATTTCCTCCATATATGGCCTTAGGCTATGTATCACCGATGGCACCATAAGAGCGGCAGTGAGGTGATATTCATCAAGTAATGCAAACACAGCTTGATATTTTATTTCCTTATAGCTCACGGTGTAAACACAGGCTCCGGCAAGGAGGGGCAGAAGATATGATTGTACTGAAAGGTCGAATGTAAGGTCGAACATCTGTAGACATCGATCTTCCGGTTTCAGTGTAATACCTAGTTTCTCCACCGAATCAACGAATGCCGCCACATTGCCACGACTTATAGGCACACCTTTTGGTCTTCCTGTGCTACCTGATGTAAACAGTATATAGGCTAAACCGTTGTCCGTTTGTTTTTGGGGGAATAACAGTTCATTCTCATCGTTTAGCGTAGACGTTATAATAACGTCATTATTTCTGTACCTGGTACTCTTCGATGAGTCAAGAATTGTCGTTATTTCCACCTGAGCAATGATGTCCATGCATCTGTCGAGAGGTTGGTCCGGATGCAATGGAACGTAGCACTTACCCTCCATCCATACGGCCAGAATTGATGCGTAAGTATCCAGATCATCGTTAGCCACCAAACCAATATTTTCAGCACTTACATTATGCAATACTTTTCTCACTGCCGCGATTCTTTTTTTCAAACGGGCATAGCTATAGTATTCTCCCTCTATGCAGAATGCATTTCTTTCGCCATACTTCTCTAATGAAAATAGAAGTGTGCTTATTATTAAACTATTAAACATGTTGTTATTTCTCTGCGAAAATCGTTACAAAAGCCATGATGAGCATGGATGTATTGATTATCTTGTTCGTTTTTGTTATTATGTTAATTAGAATTATTTACTGAAGCTGATGCGTGGCATCCGTTAGAACATCGTCAACGGTATGACTCTAGCCAAAGCCGAATGACGGAACATTTCTATACGGATTTGATGGACCGAAGATATCTACCGATACATTTTTGATTCGGCTCTGGATAGAACCGTTCTTTTTTGCGAAAATTGGAATATCACTGATAAGAAACCGCACTATTGCTTCAAATAATTTCTTCATTTACATTTCTATTTTTTAATAAGACAAAAATATATCGAAATACCCCCATCCATATATTGATATTTTTTTATAGAATGCAAATATGTATTTATTTTCTTAGATATGCAACGATGAAATGCTCGAAACGCAGAAAATCAATGCTCAACCGTAGAATAGAATCCTTGAAGGATGTTGTTTATTTCCACTTGATTTCAGCCGAATGGTTACCTACATACTTTTGCTTATCTTGATGAGCATTATTGATTGGGTGGTATATGACAGCTTTCCGTTAACCTACCTGTTGTAGTTTATCGTTATTTTGTCGTCGATTTTGTAGAACGGTCAAAATAAATAATGTGGCAATAAAATTATTATGTTTCATAATTCAAATGTATTTGGCTTATTTATACGATAAATGTACGTATAGTATAATCCTTGCTTGATAGAATATACATTTTTTTTGCAAAGGAAACATTTCTACGGTTAATAGCAATATATAAGCCAATAAAGCATGTAATACTAAAGGCAAAGGTATATAATAAGTCTTATTTCATTGCGTTTTCATCTTTTATCTTATCTGGCTTGTTTTGTCTGTGCGCTCAATCTTCATCGGCTCATATATAGCCGATAGTATTGAAAAAGAAAGGGATTTGTTTAATGAAGATGACACGGAATAAAAATATAATGCATAAGATTGACACTTAGATAAAATTATTTTTTACTTGGTATGTGACTCGCATTATATATGTTTTTTAGTGCCTTATCTATTTCACTATAAGTCATGCGACCAACTATTACTCCGTTTGGATCTATTAAAAACGATGTTGGAATCGGTTGTACACAATACATACGACTGATCAATTCTTTAGCATATACCTTCCCTGTCTTATCCTTGAATGGTATCATGTCAAGAACATTGATGTTATCTTTTATTCCGTCTTCAGCAATCGCCTTTGACCATTCATCATGTTTGTCGTCAAGTGATACAAATACCAATTTAAGGCCATTTTCGCATTCTTTATATTTAGCGTATAGCTCCTTTAATTTAGGAATATTTCTGCGACAGTAAATACACCAACTTGCCCAAAAGTCAAGAATTACATAATGCCCCCGCAAGTCGGAAAGGTTGAATGTTTTATTATTATAATCAACAGTTGAAAAGATTGGTGACATCTTTCCTTTTGAAACATTTTCAATCATATTGATGCATGAACCAAGCCACATGCCATCTTCACAACCACGTACATTATTAGTCAATTTATTATAATAACCTTTAAGTGTGTCTAATGGTAACTCTCCTGTCATTACATCATTTAAAATGGTAAAAGACAATAGCCTAGGGGAAAGTTCGGAATTAGGATTCTCTCTTGCAAACTTGATATCAGTATCCATAATTTTGTCACAACACAAACTTATTAATTTTTCTATTGAGTCTGGGTTATTCGTCTTATTGAGTGCTGAATCTAAAGATTTACGTTGGTCGGTTAATGGCTTTGTTAGTGAGTCAAGTCTAGCTTGGTCTTTTTCAAGTGTAGAATTTTGTGCAAAAGAGTTTGCACTCAGTAGTAATACTGCAATGATTGTGATTATGTGTTTCATGTTATTCTTTTTTTATTGCGAAATAATGAAAATAATTTATTAAAACAAATTATTTGTTTTGTTCTTATATAAGTTTAACAATAGCAGGATAAATAGGTCTATCTGGCAGTATAATTTTGATTTTTGTATCGGTAGTCCCTTAAGTTTTTTGCAAGAAAGTTATTCTGTAAGCTGCTGGTGTTAACTCGTCACATTAAACATCTCAAATTCATAGAATACATCCTCTGTAGTGGTTAAAATTGAACCATTAGATAAGTTTTATTTCTTCTTTAATCTTGTGGATTCATTTATCAATATCTAGATATATCTGCTTCTATTTTCTCACCCTTCTTATTTATTAGTTTCATGTGAATAGTCTTCTTACCACTTGTGGCTTTGGTAAGAGTTTCACTGCTATCAATTTTTATACCATCAATTTCTTTTATAATATCGCCAAAGCGAGCTCCCAATTTATAAAGTTCGGTTTCAGGATTTAGCGAACTGATTCTTTGTTGTGTCTCACCATAATAAGAAAATGATCTAAAATTAACACCAGATGTTTCTGGGTATATTTCTTTTTTGTCTGTGAGAAAGATTAGCTCATTCTTAGGAGCATTGATGATGACATCAAAATCATAACAGAATCTGATTCCTATGTTGGAGAACGGGATATTAACAAGATGTCCTGTTACTTGTCGGAATGAGATGCTTTTTAATTTGATATCATCAAATCTAAAGAATGTTTCTTCACCTACTTCTTTCCAAAAATCTTTTGGTAATGTCTGAAAATTACACCAAACTATTTGTTTTGTTATTCCATCAGGTATATGACCATTGCAATTTTTCCAATAATTTTCCCATGAATACTTACTGAGAGAAAAATCATAGGGATTACCTGTATCAAACATAGTTGCAGTTTTGATACCACTTAATGGCTCTGTGTAAAATATAGGGTAGTTATATTCTTTGAGCAATTTAATGCGTAGACCTTTCTCTCTATCAAAGACTTTAAGATTATTGGACAGAATGAGTTTCTTATCACGCATTTGAAGTTTAGCTACTAGTCCTGCTTGGAGAAGATTATAGCCAATAATTCCGTCAAAGTTACATGCGATGACTTTATGGATAATTGCAGGAATACTCTTAAATTTTAAACTTCCTATTTGCAACTTTTCAATAATAGCATTTGCTCTACGTCCTGATTCGAATCCGACCACATTTGTAGAATCTCCAGTAAGTTTTATGTCTGGAAAATCTGCTCTTGATATATATATGGCATTGCTTCCAGTGTCAAAAAGAAATCTACAAGTACGATTGTTAACCTTAACTGGAATAGTAGGATCGCCATCTACGATTTCTATATCGAGAGTGTCTACGAACTCTTTTTCTGGTATCTCAAATACTTGGGCATTCGAGAACGGAATATTCATGGTTGCAATTATTGCTGCAATTATTGTCCTTTTAATCATAATATAGGTGTAAGTATAGATTATTCTCTTGATGAATACAAATGTAATGATAAAATTTCGAATATAAAATATAAATTCATGATAATATCAATCATATTGCAAATAAGTATACACGCTAAATTAAGTGTGAGTTCAGCGAATGTAGAACAATGTTAATTGTATATCAATAGTTCTTTCTATATTAA
The DNA here is from genome assembly GCF_051059605.1 of Prevotella sp. Lineage (GTDB taxonomy): Bacteria > Bacteroidota > Bacteroidia > Bacteroidales > Bacteroidaceae > Prevotella. The sequence continues at coordinate 1,845,002 of NZ_CP050883.1, read as the reverse complement.
TTGTAAATTTCTTTGAAAATAGATAGTACGCTGCTAATGCCCCAATAGTATCAAGGTGATTACTATTAGTAAATATATGGTCGTCCAAAAAAAATCAAAATCGTAAGTTTTGTAAGTAGATAGGAATGAATAACCACAACAAATAGGTATCGTAGAAACTGAACTATATATTCTCGATAATAAAATACTAGTTTCTCATATTATTCTGTTATAATTACCCAATGTCTTTCTTTTCTTCCTCCTTCGCGATGAAGAATACCCAGCCTTTTTAATAGAGCAATATCTCGTTCTATAGTTCTTGTTGTTACTGCTGGCTTTTCCGACATCTTTTCCGACGTCAGATTATTATCTTCATGAATAAGTTCAAGTATAAGAAATTGTCTTGCAGACAACTCAATTTGTTTTTCTTTAAGGAATTCATTCCCTAAAAGTTCATCGTTTGACTTATGCTCCTTAATCATAGAGGAGCTAATAAAGTCTTGGTAATGCTGAAGAAATATAATGCATAAGTTTGGCACTTAGATAAAATTATCTTATTCTTTAATATTCAAATCCTTTTATAGACAGTCCTAGGTTTATTGGTATCTTTTTGACTTTGCTCGAATCTGGATCACGAACGTAACTTGTTTTAAAATAGGCAGGGAGATATATAGCTCCGTCGCTTTGTGTGTCTACTATTTCTATGCTTACGTAATATCCTTTATGATTAGTGAAAACTAGTGGTTCCTGAGGGGTAATTTCAAGAGTCTGTTTTGCTTGTGATTCTTCCACAACAGAATAAATCGGCTTGTGCAATATATTAACTAAGCTGTCTTTATTGAAAATCTCATATACATTAACACTCAATGTACACTTACTATATGTGCTTTTGTGTACAGGCAGATATATATTCTTAACGTGGAAATCATGCTTCGGTTTTACGGTAATCCCCATTTCTACGCCAATATTGTTCCTGCCTCTAAATACGACATCTCCGGGGAAAGGAAGTCCCTTGTGCTTTAAAGTCTTTTCTTTCATCTTCTTGCCGACAACTGTAAAATCAGTAAGAGTGTATGCTGATGGTTCCATAACTACATCCAAATGACTCTTGTCAGACATACCTTTTATATCAACAGTTTTAGATGAGTAAGCAACATGACTGAATACGAGTTTTGGCGAATTATTATCAGGAACAACGACAGAGAAATTACCACGCGCATCTGTTATTGTTCTTATGTCCATGTCTTTAACCACAACGGTTACGTATTCTATATTCTGTCCATTTGCATTCTTTACAGTTCCTGTAAAATGTTTTGACGTCTGGCATAATGCAGATAAAGATATAGTGATGCTTATTAATAATAAATAAATTCTTTTCATTTCTCCCATAAGTTTTTTAGTGTTTAATTTTGTTCTGATTATTATTAATCATTTTGTAACTGCAAAGATAATATATCATTTTAATATCTGTGCTATCCGTAAGTTATTTTTAGGTTAATATGTCTGTATTATATGTTATTTAAATATTCAAGCACGCTAGCGAATGTATTACTTTTCCAAAAATTTTTTGTCTGTATTATAGATACTTCTATAGTAAAGTCTTCAGTAGTTTGGCTTCATAAGACAAAAAATTATACCTGTTATTTAGCGGTGTTCAATAAAAAGACTACGTTCATGAATTTATGAACATAGGCTTTTTATTGAACATGGACGATAACTCATAAGCTTTTTAGTTGGAATGTCATTATTTTTAAAGTATCATTTGTTTCCTACATCAAACCGCAATAAGGCAGCAATGCCCAAGGATGTAATCCTATACTCCCGCTTCGGTGGGAATTTTTCCTTTCCCCTACACATTATTATTATATTTATTTCGACAAAGCTCTAATGACTTGTACATCATAAGTTATAACTTAAAGTTATCTGCGAACTAAATATTTATTTGATAAAATGAGATGATATTATTGACAATTTGTAGAGTTGATAAATACGATACCATTTGATAGTGAACTATTCTATGGTGCTTTATCATTAGTAATCAAAAGAGAGGAAGGATGATGTTACATTCTTTTTGTACAGAATATCAAAAATCTACGCTTATTTCCCCATGACTTTATTTATGAGTCTAGTTTTTCTTTGAAAAGGAAGTGACTTCTAATAAATTTCCGTATATTTGCTTTTTGGTAATAAAATTAGATGTATGAGCGAACTCTTGAACCTAAATAATGAAATCGTAATCTATCAGAGTGAGGACGGGAAAACCCAACTTGATGTCAAGCTGGAAGGAGAAACCGTGTGGTTGAATCGTCAACAACTTGCCGAACTTTTCGGCAGGGATGTGAAGACAATTGGTAAGCACATTAACAATGCTTTGAAAGAGGAGCTGAACGATGGAATTTCAACTGTCGCAAAATTTGCGACAGTTCAAACAGAAGGAACAAGAACCATCAATCGTGAAATAGAATATTATAATCTAGATATGATTATATCTGTTGGTTATCGGGTGAAAAGTCTGAGAGGTGTAGAGTTCCGTCGTTGGGCAAATAGCGTATTGAAGAAGTATCTTATCAAAGGTTATGCAGTGAACGAGCGAATTCGCAAGCAGCAGATTGCGGAATTGCGCCAATTGGTGCAGGTTGTAGAAAGAACAATTCTGCAACAACCTGTAACTGTTACCGATGAGAGTAATGCCCTGTTTGACGTGGTTGTAGATTATACCTATGCCCTTGATACCCTTGATGACTACGACTACCAACGGCTTAACATAGTTAAGACCACCGAAGAAGAGCCTTTTCATGCCACCTATGAGAATGCCATGCATGAGATTAATATGCTTAGAGACAAGTTCGGTGGATCTGCTCTCTTCGGTAACGAGAAGGACGACTCATTCAAGAGTAGCATCGGACAAATCTATCAAACTTTTGGAGGCGTGGAACTCTATCCAAGTGTGGAGGAAAAGGCTGCAATGCTTCTCTATCTCGTTACGAAGAATCATTCATTCTCTGATGGCAACAAACGCATCGCTGCCACTCTTTTCCTTTGGTTTATGAATAATAATGGTACTCTCTATCGTGAAAATGGTTCCAAGCGTATTGCCGATAACACAATTGTTGCCCTCACGTTAATGATTGCCGAGAGCCAAACTGAGGAGAAGGATGTAATGGTAAAGGTAGTGGTGAACCTTATCAATAAGAGTAATTAGCTTAAGAGCAAGAAGTCGAGAGATTAACCAGCTTACATATAAAGCTAACAACCCTTTACCAATATAATTTATAGTCGTTTCAATTCGTCAGTAGATGCAGTTCCCTTATACTTGCTCTTCGACTCATTAAAGCGGTAGGTCACAGTAAGTTTAAATGTCCTCTTATCATTATCATTCCATTTATTACTAATAACCCCATTCGTGTTAATTTGCCATTTCTCACGACTCGTGTTGAATATGTTTGTAACACTCAAGTTAAATCGCAGTCGGTTATTTAAGAAGGTCTTTATACAGTATAGTTCAGCATAAGAGTTTGCATAGTAATACATCACGCCGTTATCCGTATGTCCAGCTGTGGTATAGTCTATTTCACACCCTACATTAAAAGATGTAGAGAGTTTTAAAAGATTATCCATTTCAAAATACCAGTTAGGCTTGTTGTATCTTTGACCATTATATGACACAAATGGTTTCGTGAAATTCACTTGCAATTCAGGTTTCCATATTTTGAATAGTGTAGGAGAGTAGTTGGCAGAAAAGTTCATGTAGCGTCTATCCATATTGCGAGTTTGAAAGAAAGCAATAGAATCATTCGTCTCATAGTGATCATAAATGAATGAAATACCATCTTTTATTGTTGCATAGGTAGAAACAAACTGGAGGTCTTTCCATGCTAATGTTAGCGTAAGCATATTTGTTTTGCTAGGTTGTAACTCTGGATTTCCACCTTCGTATGAATACGGACTGTTTATGGCTACAGCATTGCGTAGTTGAAAATAAGATGGTCGTTGCGTTGTATAACGGTAAGCCAGTGAAATATCTACATTACCAATATTATAGGCAATAGACCCCGATGGGAAAAAGCCACCATACGATTGACTGGCTTCTGGGGATTTTATAGCATCAACATAGTAATTAAAGTTGGTGTATTCGTATCTAAGCCCTATGTTTGCGCTCCAATGTTCATTCCATGATTTGTTATATTCTAAGAACCCTGCATAAAGTTGTTGGTTGGCTTTGTTTGTTGTTGAATGGAGATCGTTTTGCACGGTTGCACCATCAACTACTTTGTAGTTATTATTGTTGTTCGTATATGAGGCTTCCATACCAGTCTTAACATTTCCGCCTAATAAGGGAGAAACAAAGATGAGTCTTCCTGCATATAGTTTGTTTTTTGCGTTGTTATGTGAACTAAGATTACTTAGAGAAATGTTGTAGTCTTGTTTATCATTGCTATTTCCATTAAGATAGTCCATATCAAGTTTCAAATAGGAATCATCATTGACCCCGTAGTCTAAATAAGCATTCACGTAGTGGCGCTTAGATGTTCGCTGTCTATAGTCTTGAGATGAGGCACGATTAGTTACGATACCTAAATGTTGTCCTTCCAAGTCGTCAAAACAATTGAAGTTATTACTTGGGGTGTCGGTGTATTGGTAACGTAATCCTACAGACGAGCGGCTGTTCCATTGATAGTTAGTACCTAGGGTCGTTAACAGGGTAAGGTTTCGTCCTTTGAGTTTAAGTTTATCACTGTTTTCCCAATCTCCGTTATGACTATCCATCGTTTGGTTTGCACTTAACATATTTCTGTAGTATCTTGCAGATCCAAAAATATCCAAACCATTTTTTCTATAGTTTAATGTTCCACCAGCTTGGTGTGATAATACACGCTCTGCACTTAAATTTCCGTCTACAATACCACTTAATCCATCGCCTTTAGCTTTAATCGTAGATATTCGGATGACAGAATTTACTGTAGCATCGTATTCTGCGCCAGGGTTAATAATAACCTTCACATTCTTTATTTCAGAGGAATTAAGTTGCTTTAGTTCCGTATTATCGTATACCAATCGGTTATTGATATAAATAAGTGGTGTCCCTTTGCCCAAAACACCGTAAACATCGTTTTTCAATGTAACAAGTGGCAGGTGCTTTAGCACATCCGACGCATAGCCAATATTTGCTAATGGACTTTTCTCGATGTTGACAGTTAATCCTTCAGCAGAACGAGTAATCAAATGCCCTTTTACAACGACTCCTTTCACCATCATTTGAGAAGGCTCCAATTTGGTCAATCCCATATTTGGATTAGTAAATGTTCGCTTGATAGTCTTGTAGCCTACATAAGAGATACGAGCTATCACTTTCTGTGATTCGCACGGAATAACGAAATATCCATCCTCATTGCTTACTCCATTGCCTATAATGGTAGAGTCAGTTGGTGATAATAGTGTGATGTTTGCAAATTCTAGTGATTGTCCATGCTCATCAATGATTCGCCCTTTGTAGTGGAGTGCTGCCTTTTGAATGCACTCTACAAGCAGAATGTTTTCATCCATTGTTGTCATTTTGATAGGGTAGAAACCTATCATCTGTCTGATGGCATCGGGTATAGTTTTGTTTTTAATGTCTGTAGTTACATGAAAGTCCTCCAAATCATTATAGATAAAATTGATGGCATAGTTATGTTGTTCACTATTCAACTGTTTGAGAATAGCAGATATTGGTGTGTTATTATAATGAAGATTCACACGTTGGGCAGAAAGATGAAGACTTAATGCGCATAATAAAATGATAATAGTCTTTCTCATGATCATTCCACAGTTATAGTGTTGTCTGAATAGATGATGTTGATATGTTCAAAACCATTGAGAATCTTAAGACAATAATCTAGAGATTGTTTCTTGTCCCAATTAAAGAATAATCTAATTTTACCAGTATCTTCATTCTGATAAACAACCTTCACGTTATAGAATATAGCCATCTGATCTAGAATATCTTTCAGCTTAGCATTTTCAAATACCACAGGCTTCATGTCTACAGAGTCTTTCTTTATTTCCTTCTCAGATTTCGTGTAGTTCTGGCTATTCACCTGTTTTGTCATACTCGTTTTTATGGTCGGTTTATGACTTATTGAAGTATGTAATATACCTAACTGAATGACTGCAGCCAGAGCCACACCAGAAAGAAATACAATGCCTATTATAGAGGCTGCAATTTTCATCCAGTTATACTGGTGACGAAAATGCGTCTTTGAGAATTGTTGCCAAGCATCATCCACATTTACCTTTTGTGGATTTAGCTTTTTAATAGCTCGTTTGATTCTTGCAGCATCATGAATTGTTGCTTTCAATTCCTCATCAGCTAGAATTTCTTCAATTTGCTGATCAGAATATCTATCCGGATGTTCTTGGATATCAAAGAATACCTTCTTCTTTTCTTCTATCGTTTTATTAATCATAGTCTTGCTTATTTTAATTGTTTACGAATAAAGTCTATTGCCTGTGAAAGGTGATTGTAAACCGTGACTTTGCTAATTCCTTCTTGGTCTGCAATTTCTTGATACGACATTTCCTGCAAATAGCGCAGTTTAAGAATCAATTTACGGATAGGAGGTTCGAGCCTATCAATAATTTGCATCAGACGGTCGAGTAGCTCATTATCACTTTCCAGAAACATGTTGTCATTTTCATCCATAAGTAATTTCACCACCTTTTCTTTCGTAGTTTTGTGTGCGAGTATGTTCAGACATCTGTTTTTCACACTACGCATAAGGTAAAACTCTTCACTTTCTGGTAAAAGGACAAACTGTTCTGTAAGAATTTTAGCGAATACATCACTCACCACATCCTTACATTCGTCTTCATCATAGAGAATGCATCTGGCAAGATTGTACATCTTCTCATAATGTGTTCGGAATATTCTTTCTATGTCAGTTTTTTGCTTCATATACTAATAATACAGTTCTACAATACAAAAAACTAAGCAAGACATAAGTTTTTTTTGTAGTAACGTCATTATTCTTTAAAGTATCATTCGTTTTTATGATTACAAAGATAGCTATTATTTTTGTTTTCCTTTTATGAGATTAAAAGATAATGAGAACATTAGATAGCTTGGAATATTATTATACCGTATTTCTGTCCTTCCTTGTGCATTAACAGAATATTTTGTTGACTTCATTTGGTGAAGCAAGTCAAATGTTTGAAGTTTTGCAATAATTCTGCCTTTGGCAAAAGGATGGGTTAGCTGGGCATTCAATAAGAAATCATTGGTATTCATTAAACTACTACCATAACCACGCCGACTGTACATAGTTGCATCTGTCGCTATTGTAAATTTGATGATAGGGATTGTGTACTGCAATTTGCCTCCATATTGGTAGTCATAGGCATTGATAGAAGTGAAGTCTGTTCGGTCACTTCTAGAGAATCTGCCAGATACTTTACCCGTTAGCCCTGCAGAAAATGTTTCGTAGCGATAGTTTAGTTTTGCATTCAATCCTGTTACAAGCGTTTTCACAAGACTAAGATTGGCAGTTGTGTTATTATATGCGATATCAAAATCAACATTATGATCATACTTAATGGTGGCATCTATATCTAGACTTATTCGCTTTTTAAGGTCCAAGTATTTATCTAATCCTATTTCCAAATTAGCTTGCCAATTAGGCTTTGAAACGTTATCCATTCTGTAAGTATAGCTACCCGTTGTGGTGTCATAATTGACATGGTTGCCCCATTCGTGAAGAATACAGCTTGCATCCGCCTTTACCCACCATGTAAGGTCTAGGGAATCATTACGAATATTCGTGCTCATTTGTAAATCGTGAGTTATTCTGTTTCTTAGATTCGGATTATTTATGGCTAATAATAGAGGATTAATACTGTTTTTATATGGCATAAGAAGATCAAAAGAGGGCTGCTCTACGTTCATGTCATATTTGATCGTTTGTTTATTCTTTCCAAAGCGACTATACCACAAATTAGGGTTAAATAAAACTTTAGAGCGGTTGGCTATAGTGTCGAGTAAAGACTGATGATAATACATCTGTTCTTTCGCCCAATCTACAGGAATCTTTAGGGAGAATATTGAGTTGTTAATGTTCCTAGTAACATTCAATGCAGCCTGCCATTTATGTTCTGTTGAATGATAATTGTAACTATTTGTATCAAGATGATCATCTAAGGAATCTTTGGCAAAGTAGTTTTGCGTTTTGTTATCCTGTCTATTGATAAAAGAGATAGACGGCCCGAATGACCAGCCTTTAGGTAGATTTATGTTATACCCCAATTCTGCAGAATATGAATAGTGATGGTTAGCATTATCGTTAAAGTATTCTAGTATTTTATATGTTGATTGATTGGCATAATATATACTCTGGTTGGTGCTACTGTTGTTTGGCTTATTGGTCTTATAAGTTCCGTTTAAATCCAAACTAAGATAGTGTCTCCAAGGTAAGCGAAAACCAAAATTTACATGAAGTCTTGTATCGAACATTTTGTGATTGTTGTTCGAATAATAATTTTGAAGATTAATAAACCTGTTCTGAAAAAGAGAATCAATACTCTCTGAGTATCTCTTTTGGTTACTATAGTTAAGAAAAAAAATCAGTACTGAAATTGATATTCCCTTCATGGGCGTAAACCTGTGTTAAAGATAAATCTAAGTTTTTGTTATGCGTGGTTGAAGTTGTGTTTTTTAAGATATTCCCTTCTGAGGAAAAAGATTCTTTGTTATCGATTTCTCTGATGTTATCATCATCCCATTTTGCTAATACGTCAAGATTTTCGCGTGTACGATATCCATTCGTATTCTTCTCAAGCGTAAGTCCAGCCTGTTTTGTGGTCTTTACTCCCTTTGGGGATGATGCCGGATTCCAGCTTCCATCCATTCCTGGCTTGCGGTCTTCATTCGTATTGTTTGTATTGGCAAAAGTTGCAATATGAGTCTCGTCACCCATCATAAGACCAAAAATGCGAGCTTTCCATCTATCTTTAGTTCCTGCTCCTGCTTCTCCATTGACCAGAGAACTATTGACGTATTTCTTTTTAAGGCGTACATCCATCACGTAGTCCTTCCTTCTTTCAATACCATTCTGTTCAGATAGTGGTCTTTCCTTATGGTAAACTTTGAGATCTTTGATAGTGAAGTAGGGTAGGTTTTCCATAATAACTTGATTCTTTCCTTTAAAGAAATCATTTCCATTTAATGTTAAGTAATCTATCTTTTCGCCATGAATGTAAATTTCTCCTTGATCATTGATCTTGGCTCCCGGAAGTTGTCTGACAAGCGCATCAAGCATAGAACCGTCAGGAAGATTGAAAGCTGAGGCGTCGTAAACAATGGTGTCACCCCGATAAGCGACTTGTATTCTTGTTGCTTTTACTGTAACCTCGTTAAGATAATGAATTTTCTTCATACGATGGGTCGTGACATAATACTCGTCTTGTCCTTTCTTGGGTTTCAGATTAAAAGAAAAATAGTTGTCATCGTAGCCTTGACAGGAGCATTTAATGATATATGTTTTTTCAATAGCTGGTACATGAAAGTAATATCTTGATAATATTTTTTCTAAGTGGCAGGTAGTTGTGTCAATAACCAGAGAGTCTTCAGACATCAGAGTAACTTTCGCTCGTACAGGAAGATTTTTGATAAAAGAATCAAAAACATTCCCAAAAACGATAATAGTTTTCTGCTTGCTAATTTTCTGTTCATCTTGTTTTGACGCAAACGCTGATACAGAACAGATTAATAACATTAATGTTAAGATATAAGTTTTTTTGCGGTTCATTTTTATAGATTATACCTTACAAATGTAATAAAATTTTATTTAAAGATAAAAGTAAACTACTATTTTTAAACATCATTAATTATAATGCTCTGGTAATTATACATTCACTCTTCTTCAAGCTTTATTTTTACAAGCGGCTTTGATGGCTTATGATAATCCGAAAGCTTGAATAGGGTATTCCGTTTTTTATTTCAGTTATGAGTCTCAAACTTTCCTTATCCATGTAGTTTTAATAATGCAATATACATTTTATGCAGTAATTTTCAAAGTCAGATATAATGAATTTATTTTGTCATTTCCTGATTCATGTGATCAACCGTTTCTTAAATAGTGTTTCATTACGAAATATATTTGTTAAAATCAACTCTATTTCGAATGTTTTAGTAATGAAAAACTTGATGTGAAACTTATTTAGGCATATCTTTGCTCATGTAAAACAAAACGGACCACCATGAAGCAGAAAAGCAATACACTTACAAAAGCTGAGTTTGATGTGATGTCTACTCTCTGGGATATCAATCATTCGGCAACTGTTCACGATATTCTTGAACATTTCGCAGAACCTAAACCTGCTTATACCACAGTGGCTACTTATATGAAGTTGCTCCTAGAAAAAGGATATGTGGATTATTTCAAGGTGAAAGGCGAAGGTAAAACGAAGATATATCAGGCTAAAGTGACACGCGCTGAGTATACCCGACAAGCCATGGCTGGTGTGAAGAAAGATTTCTTTGGTGGTTCATTGCGCTCCTTGTTGAATTTCTTTGTAAAAGAGGAAAATTTGTCTGACGAAGAGATTGCAGATTTGTTGAGTACCATAAATAATGAGCAAGCATCAGTTTCTATTGAGGAGGAGAAAACGCTATGAATGATATATTTATTTATTCAGTGAAGTCATCCTTGGTATTAACAATGCTCTACTTGCCTTATATGCTGATACTTCGCAAGGAAAGTTTTTTCCGCATGAACCGTATAATCCTGCTAAGTATTCTCTTTTTCTCGCTCGTTCTGCCAGCATGCAACTTTTCTGCATTGGCAATTGTCAATGAGCATGTGGCTGAAGCAACAAAACAAGTATATGTCCGATTCGACACTGTGAAAGTAGTCTCAAATAGCTCTGCTCTGACGACATCTCAAAGTCAATTAGAATCCTTTAATTGGAGCATATTGCTGTACGGCATCTTGATTCTTGGAATGGTAGTAACGGCGCTTGTACGCTTGCTTCAGATGACGCGTATACATACCATGATGAGGCTGGGTTGTCTGTGGAGTAAGAAGGAAGAAGGTTGTACCATTTATTGCCATTCCGGTGATATCTCACCTTTCAGTTGGATGAAGAGTATTGTGATCAATGAGAATGACTACCATGAGAATGGCCATCAGATAATCCTTCACGAGAAGGGACATATCCTCTGCCATCATTCGTTTGACATTCTGTTACTCACCCTTGTGCAAACGTTGCAATGGTGGAATCCATTGGTCTATATCCTCGGCAATAGTCTTCGTGATGTGCATGAATATGAGGCAGACAACTATGTGCTTACTGCTGGGGTAAATACACAGGAATATCAAATATTATTGATTCGTAAAACTTTGGGGACTAGAACCTACGCCTTTGCAAATAGTTTCAACCATAGGCTAGTTAAAAACAGAATTACCATGATGATGAAGAAAAATACAAATAAGTGGGCATACGGAAAGACATTATATCTGATCCCACTCGTAGCATTTGCACTTTGTGCTTTTGCAAGTCCTAAAACTGAAGTGAACAATGCCTCTCAGAATGTCAAAGTAAAGCAGGTAAAGAAAACAACAATTGAGACTGTTGAAATTATTCCTCAGGTCAAAGGTGATAAGGTGTATACTGATGCTGAGTTTCAGGCAATGATGAATAAGCAGTATGCCGAGTGCAAGAAGCATTTTGGCTCTAATACTTTATCCAACAAGATGATTCTAGTTGACAAGAGTGGAAAATATAGTACTACCTATGAAAAGAAGAATGGCTGGTGGGTGAAAGTATCCAAAGAGCCATTCTCATCCACCTCATATAGCACTCACTACAAAAAGGTTAATGGTAAGCTGGTAGAAGCATCCCAAAAGGCAGTTACGCCTCAATTGATAAAGAAATAAATCGATTCTATTATTATCGCAAACATCAAACTCACCTATTTAGTCCTAAGTTGATATAGATGAGCAAGGCACATCCTTGAATGATGTGCCGAATGCTATATTATAATAAATAATCTTTTGAAGCTGAAAGGCTGACAAACATAACTATTCAAAAATAGGGTGCAACTACTATAATAGATCTTTCGAGCTTAGATTTTCTGATAGACAAATTGAATTTTGAACATTTCTGCTGTCTTCCCAGCGTTTTTGCGTTTTTTTAGCTACGAAGCTACGGTATCTCTCGCAAAGCTTATAAACAGAGGGCTTGGCGATATGTAGCTATGTCAATTTAGCTACGGTAAGCTACGTTCTAGCTACGTCATTAATATTTTCTTATATAATGTATGTGCAGGCACGCGCACACTTAGGGTTTTGAAAATATAAGTGTCGAAGTGTCAACTTAATGAATATCAGTATTTTATCGACGAATCAGATGTCGTAAAGTGACGGTGAACTGGCGGTGAAATATCAAGCTTTTCATGCATTTCTATATAGAAACGCAACTGATTCCATATAGAAACGCAAACGTTTCTTCGATGTTTTATCTTCTATTGCTTCGTAAAACGCAAGTTGTTTCTTCGTAAAACGGAATGTAAAACATCGCAAAACGCATCCCAATTCTTCGTAAAACGCAAAGCGAAATAATGAAAAATATCCCCCATATTTTACCGACGAATAACCGACACTTACTGTCACTTAAAAAGTGTTCTAATAAATTGATGGTCAATGAATAGACACTTCGACACTTATTTTTACGAAAAACTCTGAGTGCGCGCGTATGCACACGTACATGTATTGCGGCGTGTAGACTTAAATAGATAAGACTTTGGCTAACAGACTAACCTAAATCTGATTGCATGGGCAAAAATTTTGCAGTATCTTTGCCGAGAATTCAGCGGAATTCGGCAGAACTTTAAAACAAGCTTGATAATTCTGCTCTTGTTTGTATATTCCTTATGTTCCTTAAATGCAGACAACTGTTCTTTGAAAAATTTACTTATAAAATACCTTCAATCGCTAAAACAACACAAATCACCGTAGCTAGGACGTAGCTTACCGTAGCTAAATCTTGCAAACTAGATATTGTGAACCCTTTGTTTATGGGCTTTGCGAGAGATGACGTAGCTTCGTAGCTAAAACAAATAAAAAATATAGGGAAGATCACCAAAATATTATAGAACAGTAAACAGCTCTTTATTCATTCTTTGTAACTCAAAGCCTAATACTTTTTTCAATGAAAAGGTCCTTTCATATATAAAAAATATTAATAGTAGTTCATCTTTGCTACAAGCAATAGAATATTATTTCTATATTTGCAATATGATCAAATATAAGCCAAAGAGAATGAATATGAATTGATTTTGTTTTCTTAAAAAATAGATTGTATGCATAGGATAAGCGTTGTAAAGTACCATAAATCTTGCGCAAAATATAGTATTGAAAAGAGAATAAAATTACTCATTCTGATTTGTCTATAACGTAGTAATAACATTAAAATATAAGATTATGCCATTTGTACGAATAAGTTTACCGAAAGCGTTTTCACAAGAAACAAAGGATAATATATCTAAGTCTGTCCACCATTCTTTAATGCAAGAATTTAATATTCCTGAAAATGATTATTTCCATATTATTGAAGAATTAGGACCGCAACAAATTAAATATCCGGAGACATATCTAGGTATAAACCATACTGCTGATATTGTATACATTCAAATCATTGCAGGACAGGGGCGTACATTAGATCAAAAACGAGCTTTATATAAAGAAATCGCTAATCAAATAGCTAGTTCTACGACCGTAACCAAAAACAATATCATCATCGTATTACTAGAAAATGATGGTAGCCAGAATTGGTCGTTTGGAGACGGATTGATACAAGAACCAACACATTTAAAATTATGATCACAGATAGTTGTGTTGAACTGTTGTGAAAAACTTTGTAAAGGAAGTAATAAAGTATAGAAACCTTTTTTCTCATACCTCGCTATGCTTTTTAATTTTGCACTTAGTTATAAAATATTCTAGTATTCTTTATAGTGTGCAACAATATCATAGTTGTTTAGTATGACCATATCTTATTACTTTACAGTGTTAGTCTAAAAAGTCTGCAAGCATAGAAGTCTTAAACTCTCCTAGGAAGTCAAAATGCATGATGACGGTATACAGTATGGTAAGAAATTATATAAATTAAGATAAAGAAGTATGTTAACGCCTTACGGCATGAACTCACTGAGCTAGCATGCAAAAACTGCAAGTTACTCCACTTGCAGTTTATTCATCTCATAGCATGTCATTATGATGATATGATTAACTTTTGTAATGTCCGTAACCTTTTAGCTGATTTATTTCGCTTTACGCTCAAGGAGGTCATCTAGCTCATAAGAATAGTAGGGAGGGTACTTTTTTAGCAGATCCCGATATTTTGGCTCTAAGGGGTTATCCCCACTACAATAAATACAATTTACAAAATAGTCAGAAGCAGTTTCATCTTCATAATATTCGTCTCTCTTTTGCATCGGAAGTTGTAACGTTTCACTCACAAACTGGTACGCCCAAGGATCAGGATACGCAAGAACAGTACGGAATAGTTGTTCGAATCTCACATCACGGTTATGACGATGTGATTGTAGTTCATAATCACGTATCCTGCGAAGATAAGGTTGAAATAACTTGTCAGGCCAAAGTTCTACTGCAGTCAGAGCATTGTATGTGATATCACAGTAATTAGCTTCAAAATCTGGTTTCTTTGATGCTTTATCTAAGTTTTGATAGGCGCATAACCCTTTTTCAATCAGTATTTTATCACATGGTTTTCGATATCTGGCTATTGTTCTTAACGCTTGATTAATGTGATATTTCTCATAGAGTTCCTTGATTCTTTGATAATAGGATGGTTTTGGATTTATATAATATAACAAATTTTTAGTAAAAGCATACTGAGTGGTTGAAGGAGTGAACAACGCAAGGCTGTCATTACGGATAGAGTCTTGTTTTGAAATAATGTCATGGTTTACATACTGTTGGGCATAACACAACAACTCACTACCAAAACAATAGTTAGATCGATCGTCAGTATTAAACATGCTTATTGCTGTAGTATCTTGATAGTTTTCAAGTAGTATTTTTTCCAGATTTTTACTTTTTGTGACCATTAATGCAACAAAAGCTGTAAAGCGGAGTCTGGGAGAATATCTTTTATCGGTAAACTGAATAAGTTGATCCTCATCACACAGTACAGAAAGCATGGTCTGATATTTGCCTCTAACCCAGAAATACTCTTTTTTATCCTTCGTTTGTAATACAGCCCCATGGTAAGATGCATATTTTGTAGTATCAATAGATGATATTTCCCGATGTATACCTTCTGGAGTCATTTGATCCCGATCAGCCAACATGGATTGAGATATATCAAATTCGGTCGTATTATTCAATAGAAATACAAGTTTTTCGATATCCTGTTGACGTTCTGTTTTACAGCTACAAACACTCAAGGATAAAAAGCAAATGGCTATGGTGTAGAGTATTTTTAAAACGCTCAACTTCTTTTGTTTTTCTGGTGTCATTATTTTTATTTTTAGTTCTTGCAAAGTTAGAAAAAAATATTGAATTGTACCAATCTTTTTGCACAAACTTGCTCATCACATTCCCTCGTTATTCCTGTAGTTTTTAGTAGCGATTTCTATTAATTATACGAAAATAGGGTGCAACTACTTGAGTTGCACCCTATTCTGTTATTTTATATTATTGTTGATGATCAACAACTACTTAACCTCTTCGAAGTCTGCATCCTGAATGTCTTCACCAGCCTGAGCACCACCTTGTGCCTGCTGTCCTGCCTGAGCGTCAGCTCCTGGCTGTGCACCTGGTTGTGCACCACCCTGATACATCTGAGCACTTACTTCCTGAACTGCTGTGTTTAGAGTTGCTGTTGCTGCGTCGATAGCTGCAACGTCGCCACTCTTTTGAGCATCTTTCAACTGCTGAAGAGCTGTTTCGATAGCTGGTTTCTTATCAGCAGGAATCTTATCAGCGTTTTCTTTCAAGAAATTCTCTGTAGTGAAAATCATTGAGTCAGCCTGATTCATCTTGTCAATCTTCTCACGCTCAGCCTTATCTGATGCAGCATTCTGCTCAGCTTCAGCCTTCATGCGATCGATTTCTTCCTGACTCAAACCACTTGAAGCCTCAATACGAATCTTCTGTTCCTTGCCAGTTGCTTTATCCTTTGCACTTACGTTAAGGATACCGTTAGCATCGATGTCGAATGTTACCTCAATCTGTGGAACACCACGACGTGCTGGAGCAATACCTTCAAGGTTGAACTGACCGATACTCTTGTTCTGAGATGCCATAGGGCGCTCTCCCTGAAGTACGTGGATAGTTACTGCTGTCTGGTTGTCTACTGCTGTAGAGAATGTTTCGCTCTTCTTGCAAGGAATAGTTGTATTTGACTCAATAAGTTTTGTCATTACACCACCCATAGTCTCAATACCCAATGTAAGAGGAGTAACGTCTAGCAATACGATGTCACCAACTCCGTTTTCTTTGTTAAGGATAGCTCCCTGAATGGCAGCACCTACTGCAACAACCTCATCTGGGTTTACACCCTTTGAAGGCTCTTTGCCGAAATAGTTCTTAACCAATGTCTGTACGGCTGGGATACGAGAACTACCACCTACGAGGATAACCTCGTCAATATCTGATGTTGAAAGTTTTGCATCACGTACTGCACTCTGGCAAGGTACAAGACAAGCCTGAATAAGATCGTGTGCAAGCTGTTCAAACTGTGAACGTGTAAGAGTCTTTACAAGGTGCTTTGGAACACCGCCCTCTGCAGAGATATATGGCAAGTTGATTTCAGTAGATGTAGAACTTGAAAGTTCAATTTTTGCTTTCTCAGCAGCTTCTTTAAGACGCTGCATTGCCATTGGGTCTTTCTTAAGGTCGATGCCTTCATCAGCCATGAAACCGTCAGCAAGCCATTTGATGATTACCTGGTCGAAGTCATCACCACCAAGGTGAGTATCACCATTTGTAGAAAGTACTTCGAATACACCGCCACCAAATTCAAGAATAGAAATATCGAATGTACCACCACCAAGGTCGAATACAGCGATCTTCATATCTTTGTTAGCTTTGTCTACACCATAAGCAAGAGCAGCTGCTGTTGGCTCGTTAACGATACGCTGAACGTTAAGACCTGCAATCTGACCAGCCTCCTTTGTAGCCTGACGCTGTGAATCAGAGAAGTATGCAGGAACAGTGATAACTGCGTCTGTAACCTCCTGACCAAGATAATCCTCAGCAGTTTTCTTCATCTTCTGAAGAACCATAGCTGAAATCTCCTGTGGAGTATATCTGCGACCCTCGATTTCAATACGTGGGTAACCATTTTCATTTATTACAGTGTAAGGCATATTTTCAGCTTCCTTACGGCTCTGGTCGTAAGTCTCACCCATGAAACGCTTGATAGAATATACCGTATTCTGTGGGTTTGTGATAGCTTGACGCTTTGCAGGATCACCTACCTTGCGCTCACCATCCTTAACAAAACCAATAACTGAAGGTGTTGTACGCTTACCTTCACTGTTTGCGATTACTACCGGTTCGTTTCCTTCAAATACAGAAACGCAACTGTTAGTTGTTCCTAAGTCGATTCCAATAATCTTTCCCATTGTTGTATATTTTTTGTTTTAATTCTTGTTTTCTTTGATGTCTGCGGATTTTCCAGAGACACTCTTTAAATAACAAACCATGTGCCAACGACTATACAATGACAAATGGCTGACATTGTGACAGAAGTCAAATGCCAGCCATTTTAAAAAATATATTCTAAGAGAGAGGTTTTTTACCAGATATGAGCACGTTTCTCAATAGGAACATACAACTTGTCACCTTGCTTGATGCCAAATGTATCATACCATGCGTCAATCATAGGGAGTGCACCATTCACACGAGCGATGTTAGGAGAGTGAGTGTCTGAATTAACAATATAAGCTACAAACTGTGGTGCTATGTTGCTTGCCCAGATACGACCGTAAGCAAGGAAGAAGCGTTGTTCAGGAGTAAAGCCGTCTTTGTTTTCCAAAGGATTCTTCTTAATAGCGTTCTCAAACGCTCTGAATGCAACGTTTATACCACCGTTGTCACCGATATTTTCGCCAAGAGTCTTTTCTCCGTTAACTTTAAGTCCTGGAAGAACTTCCTGAGTGCTGAACCAGTCGGCAAGTACTTTTGTACGCTTGTCATAGTTTGCCTTATCTTCAGCAGTCCACCAGTTGTTAAGGTTTCCGTTCTTGTCAAACTGACATCCTTGATCATCAAATCCATGACTCATCTCGTGTCCGATTACACTTCCGATACCACCAAAGTTGGCTGCGGCGTCTGCCTCTGGGTCAAAGAATGGTGCCTGAAGAATAGCTGCTGGGAAATTGATGCTGTTTGTTTCTGGACTGTAAAAAGCGTTTACAGTCTGTGGAGTACAGAACCATTCTTCTTTGTCAACAGGTTTTCCGAAACGTTTCTTAACTTCATATTTCTGTAATACTACATTAAGGTTTTCAAGATTTTCACGAAGGCTCTTGCTTTCGTCAACTACAACAGCTGAATCATTATTCTGCCATTTGTCAGGATAACCTATTCTGATGCGGAAAGCATTTAGCTTTTCTATAGCCTGTTTCTTTGTGACATCTGTCATCCATGTATTTTCCTGAATGCGTTCTGCCAAAGCGGTTTGCAAGTTCTTGACAAGTTCAATTGCAAGTTGTTTGCTGCTTTCTGGGAAGTATTTCTTTACATATAGTTTACCTACAGCCTCTCCGAGAAGGTTCTGAACGAAACTTAGTGCATATTTCCAACGAGGTTGTTGTTCCTTTACACCGTAAAGTGTTTTGTTAAATTCAAATTTGCGGTCGAAGAACTTCTTTGAAAGAGTACCTGAAGCACTGCTTACAACATTATATTCCATGTAAGCCTTCAAGTCTTCTAATGGAGTCTTTGCCAAAATTTGCTCAACTTCGTGTATAGGCTCAGGTTGACCTACGTTTACACTGTCAATAGCAGGGAAGAAGCTTGATTTAGCCAAATAGTTCCAGTCTATTCCTGGATAATCATTTAGCAATTTTCCCCAACTCATCTTATGATAGTTAGCTTGAGGATCACGAGATTTTATCTGGTCATAGCTAACCTTTGCAATCTGATTCTGTATTGAGAATATTGCCTGCATCTTCTTTTCGGCTACGGCGTCATTATTACCTACCATTTTAAGAAGGTCTTTAATCAGACTCTTGTATGCTACTACTACAGCTTTCTGCTGTTCGTTTGGTTGAGTGTAGTATTCTGGATCAAGACCGATACCGCCCTGATTGATAGAAACAAGATATTTGTCTGAGTTCTTTGCGTCAGTGCCTAATCCGAAACCATACATTGTTGTGTTGTAGCCAATAGCAGACAAGTCAGCCATTGCTTTTGCATATTCCTTATGGTTCTTAATTTCGGCAATTCTCTTTAAGATAGGTTTGATAGGAGTAATACCTTCACGATCCAATCTTGCGGTGTCCATATACATGCGATATAGACTTCCGATCTTCTGTCCAAGAGTTCCTTGTTTCTGAGGAGTGTTGGCATAGCCCTCAACAAGTTCACGAATGCGGTCGTTGTTTTGTTCCTCAAGATCAACAAACGAACCATTCATAGGGTGTTGTGGGTCAAGAGGATGTGTCTTCAACCAGTTACCAACTGAGTACTCATAAAAGTCATCACCAGGTTTTACAGTCAGGTCCATGTTATTTTTGTCGATTCCCGACTTCAGACCTTGAGCTGATGCTGCAGTTGAACATATCAACATAGCGGCTAAAATTAATTTTGATTTCATCATTAAATTCTCTATTTAAGATTTTACTGTTTAATCATTTTTGTATTCCAGGATATCTCCCGGTTGACAATCAAGTGCATTGCATATAGCTTCAAGCGTTGAAAATCGAATAGCTTTAGCCTTTCCTGTCTTTAATATCGACAAGTTAGCTGGAGTGATACCAACCCTTTCAGCTAGTTCACCACTCGAAATTTTGCGCTTAGCCATCATTACGTCTACATTTATTATTATTGACATTATAAAACTCCTCCTTGATTATATTGTCAATTCTTGCTCTTCCTTCATTTTGCGTCCAATGGTGAGAAGCTGAGAAATAATCAGCATGCCAATGCCAAGATAAAGAAGATAGCAACTAGGATAGTTACTGAAACATATATCATAACCTGAAATTTTAAACATTTTACTATTTTCTAAATATTCTACACATGTTAAGCCCCACTCGGAAATATATGCTCCTATTGAGAATATTCCCATTAATTTTATCTTAAAATCTGTTTTTTTGTCAAAAGCTTTACCTTTATTGACTGCCAAGATAATCTTAATAAATACAACCCAAAATCCAATTGTACAACATAAGGCTAGTGGTACAGTAAAGATTTCGATAATAAGCGATAATAAAGTTTGACCATCGTTGCCTGCTGATGTCGCAATTCTTACATTCGCAACCTGTATGGAGTCCATTTGTCCTGTAACATCGTTCTTGACAGCTGTTAGAAACCTATTGTCGTTTTTTGCTTTAAGATTTAAGTAGCTTATTTGCTTCATATTGGTTTTTCCTTGTTCAAAACCTTCTTGGGCTTTAGCTGCATTTCTACCGTCTTTAAAACTTAAAACAAGTTCATCTGCATGATTATATATGTTGAGACAGAACCCGAAGGTAATTGCTGCAAGGAGCAGTATGCAATATATATTAAACTTGCGTTTCATATTATATTTATTGTTTAATTGATATTAATTATTGAATAACATATTTATATTATCGTTTTTCGATAATGCAAATGTATGCCAAATATCAATTCGATGCAAATAAAATGAGAAAAATATATCGAAAAACGATATTATTTAACTTATATTTGCGCTTTTACTGCGTTTTGTGGCTCTTTCATAGCATATTGTCATCTTTTCTCTATATAAAGTTTCATTTATGTCAATAATGCTCTTGAGTAATGTCATTATATCATATAAATGCTTGTTGTGATAAGGTCTCTCATTAGTTTAGATAGGTATATAAAAGTCAACGGGACTTTACCTGCCAAGCAAGTAAAGCCCCGTCTATCAATCATTCATCTATATTACAAAAACATTAATGACTTTAGCCGAAATTTATAGTGGATATTCGTCAAAGGCATATAATACCGTAGACAAATAGCGTTCACCTGTATCAGGTAACAATGTTACAATTGTTTTGCCTTTATTTTCAGGACGCTTTGCAATCTCTGTTGCGGCAAAAGCTGCTGCACCTGAAGATATTCCAACCAAAAGTCCTTCCTGCTGTGCTAACTGGCGACCAGCCAATATTGCATCGTCATTCTCAACGTCAAAGACTTCATCGACAAAGTCAGGGTTGTAAGTCCTAGGAATGAAACCAGCTCCGATACCCTGAATCTTATGAGGACCGCTAGCACCACCATGAAGAACAGGAGATGACAACGGCTCTACAGCTATAATCTTTATATTTGGATTCTTTTCCTTCAAAGCCTTTCCTATACCAGATATAGTTCCACCAGTACCAACACCGGCAATAAAGATATCTACTTTTCCATCGGTATCATTCCATACTTCCTGACCTGTTGTTTCATAGTGCTTTTTAGGGTTGGCCGGATTTTCAAATTGTTCTAGAATTACACTTCCTGGAGTTGCATCACGCAGTTCTTCTGCTGCCTTGATAGCTCCTGGCATTCCGTCTTTACCACTTGTAAGTCTTACTTCTGCACCATAAGCCTTTACAAGGTTACGGCGTTCAACGCTCATAGTTTCAGGCATTGTTAGGATAAGTTTATATCCCTTTATTGCTGATACAAGAGCAAGACCTACACCAGTGTTACCACTTGTTGGTTCAATAATTGTTGCTCCTGGTTTAAGTTTGCCGTCTTTCTCTGCTGCTTCAATCATTGCAAGTCCAATACGGTCTTTTACGCTACCGCCTGGATTGAAGAATTCAACTTTTGCAATGATAGGGGTTTCTACTCCACGGAATTTAGAATACCTATTTAGCTCGACCAATGGAGTCTTTCCAATAAGGTCGGTTATTTGTTTTGCAATTTTTGCCATAATATAATGTTTTAAATTATTTCTTTATTTATTTTACGTATTGAAATGCTTCGTCGAGTGCGTCGATAAGGTCTATGACGTTCTCTGTTCCAATGCTCAATCTTATAGTAGAAGGGTATATGTGCTGCTCTTCAAGTTCCTTTGGACTAAGCTGTGAATGAGTTGTTGTTGCTGGATGTATAATCAGACTCTTAACGTCAGCAACGTTTGCAAGCAATGAGAATATCTTCAAATGGTCTATGAAAGCCCAAGCCTCGTCCTGTCCACCTTTTATGTCAAATGTAAATATACTGCCGCCGCCGTTAGGGAACAGCTTTTCGTATAGTGCATGATCGGGATGTTCTGGTAATGAAGGGTGGTTTACTTTTGCTACCTTTGGATTCTTTGCCAGATATTCAACAATCTTCTTTGTATTGTATGCGTGTCTCTCCACACGTAGACTTAAAGTTTCAAGTCCTTGAATTAATATCCATGCATTGAATGGGCTTATTGCAGCACCAGTATCGCGTAAGATCACCGCACGTATTCTTGTTACAAAAGCAGCTGCCCCAGCAACGTCTGCGAAAATAGCTCCATGATATGAAGGATCTGGTTTGGCTAGAGTAGGGTACTTGTCAGCGTTTGCTTTCCAGTCAAACTTACCGCCATCAACGATTACTCCACCTAATGACGAACCGTGACCGCCAATAAATTTTGTTGCAGAGTGAACAACAATATCAGCTCCGTGCTCAATAGGTCTTATAAGATATGGAGTACCGAAAGTGTTGTCTACAATAACAATCGTGTTGTGCTTGTGAGCAATCTCTGAAATCTTGTCAATGTCAGTCACGCTGGCATTAGGATTACCGAACGTCTCTATGATAACAGCCTTCGTGTTTGGACGGAAACCTGCATCTACCTCTTTAAAATCAGAAGGGTCTACGAATGAAACTTCTACGCCTTGAGTGGTGAGTGTATGTTCTAGTAGATTAGTAGTTCCACCATAAAGGTTGTTTGCTGCTAATATATGGTCACCATTCTGAGCTACGTTTTGTAGAGCATAAGTAACCGCTGCTGCGCCTGATGCTACAGCAAGTCCGGCAACACCGCCTTCAAGGGCTGCAACTCTGTCTTCAAAAACACCCTGTGTTGAGTTAGTCAATCTTCCATAAATGTTTCCAGGATCACGAAGTCCAAATCTGTCTGAAGCATGTTGTGAATTGTGGAAAACATAACTTGTAGTCTGATAAATAGGTACAGCACGTGAATCCGTTGTTGGATCAGCATTTTCCTGTCCTACATGAAGTTGAAGTGTCTCGAAGTGTAGTTTCTTTTCATTACTCATATTTAAACCCTTTCTTTTTACGTTATGTTTATATTCTAAATCATGTTGCAAAGGTACGGCAAATAATGATATCGTGAAATCACACATTCTGGGCATTTGGAATACCACATTTGTGGTATTTGTTTATTTCTTTGCCCCCAAATCGCGTTTCGACTTGCTTTTTATCACTAACCATACACCAGAAAAAACCAAAAATACGGCCACTCCTTGCATGAATGTGAATACACCAATACCTGTTAAAATACTTACTGTAACCGATACGATAGGTTGCACATAATTATATATACTAACAACAGTTGGACGCAGAGAACGCTGTCCCACCATCGTTAATATGTAACCCAGATATGTTCCGAATATCACAACGTATCCTGCTTCCCACAATGTCTTCGTTGGAACTATAGCCCAGTTGATGTCTATCACGTGAAATCCCGTGAATGGCCATATCATCAGCGTAGCCCAAAGAAACATCCACTTGTTAACAGTAAATACAGAATACCTTTTTATAAGATTATTGAATAGTGCAAGATAAAGTGCAAAAGATAATTGGGCGCCAAGACACATCAGGTCGCCACGTATGTCACCAACCTTTGAGCTCACAGCTGCAGCACTTGTAATGATCAGTATTATCGCTCCGCAGCAACCAATGAATACTCCAAGTGCTTTTTGAAGTGTTATCGGTTCCTTTAATATAAGGAAAGATAGCACCATTGCAAATATAGGCATTGATGTTGTTACAATACTTGAATTTATAGGTGAAGTAATGCTCAATCCTATTGTGTAAAGACATTGATTGCACACTAGTCCGAATATTGCAGCACCAGCAAGTAATAGTTTGTCCTTAGTGGGTACGGTTTCCTTCTTGAAGAATAAGGATGTAATCCAAAATAGGATAGCCCCACCCATCACTCTGAATGAAACCATATCAATACCGTCAATACCATGTGTCATTGCATCCTTTCCAAGCGGAGCCATAAGTCCCCAGAAAAACTCAGCAGTAAACATGCTGAGATGCGCCTGAAGTGGAATATTCTTGTTGTTACCCATTATAATAGTTTTATTAGTGTGCAAAATTATAAAAAAAATCACACTAATTGGGACTGTCTGTGATTTTTATTTGCTATATTTGCGGTATATAATTCTATTAATATGAAATATGCTGATTATATAGAGCAGATAGAGATAGAATCTCTTTGGAGCGGAACAAAACACATTGTGTGGAATTTGGACCGTAGGGTTAATATCCTTAGTGGTATTAACGGTGTAGGGAAAAGTACCATTCTTAATAAGGTAGTGAAAAGTCTTGCCCAAGGTGGCGAGTTCCCAAGTCACTTGCTTAAAGGTGTACATTTGAGCGTTAAGCCAGAAGATGCAAAGTGGATACGGTTTGATGCTATACGCTCTTTTGATCGCCCACTGATGAATTCTGACACAATATCGAAGCTGGATTTAAGTCTGGCTACAGAACTTGACTGGCAATTATTCCAGCTTCAGCGTAAGTATCTGGATTATCAGGTAAACATTGGTAACAGAATTATTAATGCATTGCAAAGTGGTGATTCTGATGCTGCTTTACAGGCTCAGAAAATATCGGAGTCAAAAAAACTGTTTCAAGATATGATAGATGATCTATTCAGAGAGACAGGAAAGAAGATTGTCCGTACAGAAAACGAGATACGCTTTTCACAGATTGGAGAGACCCTTGTTCCTTATCAGCTATCAAGTGGTGAGAAGCAGATTCTTGCAATCCTGCTCACTGTATTGGTGGAAGATCAGAAACCGTATGTGCTGTTCATGGATGAACCAGAAGTGAGTCTGCATTTTGAATGGCAGAAACAGCTTATTGAACTTGTGCTTAAATTGAATCCTAATTTACAGTTGATAATGACAACACATAGTCCGGCAGTTATAATGAACGGTTGGATGGAGCATGTAACCGAAGTAACGGATATTACTTTTTAGTGTGTTTATACCAGAGTTATTAACTGATGTTTGAAGTCGGGGGGATGTAGATGTCTAAAAGATTAAACGAAAATATAACATCAAGATATTTTGAGGCTGCCAATGGATTGGGCTCAAAGAAAGCACGTCGAAAGATTATAGCTTATGTAGAGAGCTATGATGATGTGTTCTTTTGGCGCACCATACTTGGTAACTATGAAGATGATAGTCGTTATTTTGAAGTGATGCTTCCTACACGTATGAATCGTTTGGAACGTGGCAAAAAGGCTGCTATCGCCAATATTATGGATGGTGTTGGACATGATATGATTGCTTGTGTAGATGCAGATTACGATTATCTCATACAAGGTGCTTCGCCTGCTTCACGAACGCTTTTGACAAACAGGTATATCTTTCATACGTATGCTTATGCAATAGAAAATCTTCAGTGCTATGCTCCTTCGTTACATAATGTGGCAGTGGCAGTTGTGCTAAACGATCATAGTATCTTTGACTTTAATGAATTCATGACAAGATATTCTGAAATTATCTATCCACTGTTCGTATGGAATATATGGTATTATCGTAGCGATCATTATTCAGAGTTCACGATAACCGACTTTGATAATATCATAGAACTAGGTGATGTAAGAATTGATAACCCAGAATATTCTCTTGACAAACTTCACAAGAAAGTGTCACGTGCTGTTGATAACTTTAAAAAGAAGAACACTAATGCCCGTGATAGTTATCTTGCAGTAAAGGATGACTTAAACAGATTGGGTGTGGATTCTTCTAATACTTATTTATATATACAGGGGCATCATCTGTTTGATCATGTAGTGGTACCGATTATGGATAAAGTATGCGGTAGATTATATCGTGAGCGTGAGCAGGAAATAGGTGAGCAGTCAGTTCACAACATGCAGTATCAGACAGAGATTTCAAGCTATAAAAATAGTGTTGGAGACATAACAGCAATGCTTAAGAAGAATATGGGGTACGCCATGTCACCGCAGTTTAAAAATATAATGAATGATGTCGCTGAATTTTTGGATGCGAAATAACAAATAAAATTTTATTTATTATGAAGAAAATTAAAACAGGAAAACCTTTGTCAGAGCGCGAAAACGAATCTCTGAATAGATATCTGGATGAAATAGGAAAGGAATTACTATTGTCTGATGACGAGGAAAAGCAACTTGCCGAAAAGATACAGAATGGAGGACGTGTCGGTGAACGAGCTGTTGAAAAACTTGCTACGGCAAACCTTCGCTTTGTAGTTTCTATCGCTAAGCAGTATAACGATAATGGTGTTGCAATAACCGATCTT